>CAYWUC010000300.1:0-6468 GCA_964461395.1 uncultured bacterium | reverse complement strand
CAGTAAATAACCTAATTTGTAACCTGTTAGTTTAAGATAAGTAAGTATTTGTTTTTTATGTGCTTTTGTGATAGATTCGACAGATTTCAATTCTAAAATTACCTTATTTTCAACAATAATATCTGCTTTAAAACCTTCACTAAATTTTATACCTTCGTATTCTATTGATATTGGAACTTGCCTCTCAACTGATAAACCTTGTTCTTTCAGTTTATTTGCTAAAATAACTTCATATACAGTCTCAAGTAGTCCAGGCCCGAGGTTTTTGTGAATGTTTATTGCTAAATCAACTACGATTTTACCAATTTCGTTTTCAGTCATTATGTTTTATTTGATATTTTTCTTCTTTTATTTTCATAATTAGTCACTTAGTGTCTTCGTGTGATAATAATTTGGGGTGGGGAAAAACAATGAATTTTTTTTCTTTGTGTTCTCTGTGCTCTCTGTGTGAGCATAATTCTTTTGGGGTTGTGGGGTGGGTTTTAAACAACATGATCTTTTCTCTTTGTGTTCTCCGTGTGAGAATATTTTTTTGAGGTTGGGAGTTGGGTTTCAAACAATATCATTTTTTTCTTTGTGTCCTTTGTGTCCTCTGTGTGAGAATATTTTTTGGGGTTAGGAGTTGGGTTTTAAACAACATTTGTATCTCCGTGTGAAATTATTTTTCCCATAATCTTTTTAGGGTTTTAGCATTTGAATAACAAATACTTTTTTATTACCAACAAAAACCTTAATGCTGCACGATGGAGGTATTTCTTCATTTGTTTTTAAAATGGTTTCATATATTGTACCGTCGAGAGTGTCGAATGTAATAGAATCATATTCCGCTTCTATTCCGGCAAGAGTATGTTCAGCTTGCCTCCGTGCAAGAAGCAACGCGACTTCTTTTTCTCTAATATCGTTAGAGTAAGAATAACTCTTAAAAAAAAATTGATATAAAGAGAGAAAAACAACCGCGAGGATTGTTATCGATACGACTACTTCGATTAAAGTGAAGCCTCTATTCTCACACAGAGACACAGAGAACACGGAGCCCCATCGTTTCCCATTTAAATTATTTTTCTCATTCTCACACAAAGACACAGAGGGCATGGAGCCCCACCGTTCCCCATTTAAATTGTTTTTTTTATTCACAGGGGTTACGGAACCCTTCCACATCCACCTTAACTTATTTCTTTTATTCAATCTTTCCATATAGATTTATTTATATCCCCTGTGTAAGAATTGTTTTTCTGGATTGGGAGTTGAGTTTAAACAATATCATTTTTTTCTTTGTGTTCTCCGTGTGAGAATATTTTTTGGGGTTTTGGTGTGGGTTTCAAACAACATCATCTTTTTCCCTTTGTGCGCTCTGTGTGTTTTTTTCTCTGTATTTAATTTCCATTTTCTACTAATTTCCATGTTTTTCTTTTAAGTCTATTAGTTTTTATGTAGGCGGAAATGACCATTGCTTCAGGTATTCCGGATTTGACATCGCCCTCTATTACGTTGCCGTAATAGCCACTTGAGCTTCTACCGTAAAAAGAATGAGCGCATACCAGTCCCTTGAATGTGCCTTTAATAGAAACTCTTCCCGATGAGTAAAGTAATCCCTGGCACTCGGCGTTATCTTCTATCATAATGATATTTTGGTATGCTCCGGCAATAGTTTTTTCTGCTGTGGATATTGCCGTACCGGAGAATGAAGATGACTCTGTAAATCTTATTTGGTTTGTTTCCCCTTCTGCTATAAGCACTGAAGATTCCGCTACTGTGGCGTATTCCGCGACTCGAATCTCTTTTTGCGAAATGATTCCTCCTGAGAAGTAACTATATCCGCTTAATATAACAGAATTAGGAGAAAAAACAGAAACATTTTTTAATTTTGAATCATACTGAATTCTGACTTCTCCGTAAGCGATAAGCGTTAAATCTTTTAAAGTACCGTTTTCCACTATTATATCCGAAGTGCTGATAATGGTTTTTGGATATTCGAACGTCCCATCTCTAAAGAATATCGCGTCATTAACGTATATTACTTCTTTATTCGGTATATCTCCCGGTTCGTAGAATATCTGTGGTGAAAACAATTCTGTATCTGCCTGATAAGGAGATTGTAAATATGCCTGAAAAGCACTTATTTCATCCTTGATAGCAGAAGAATTTAAATCGGGTAAAGAAGAACCGATCTTTACTTTACCGTCTATCCAACCGTAAATTTCGGGCTGTTTATCGATCTCTAAAATCGCGTTGTTTTTAGAAATGCTTGAATCCAATTCCGAACCAAATTCGGATAGCATTGTAACTTTTGTTTTCTCTATTTCTCCGGTAGTTTTTATACTGAAAAACCCCTTTTCTAATTTTGCCTCTGTACTCAGATACCCCCCGAAAAGCGAATCTGTTCCTTTATATTCAGCGGAAGGTGAATTTTGCGTTATTCTCGACATTCCGGAGGAAGCAATATAAAAAGCCTGTTCCCAATCTGTTCGTTTGTTCAAACGCCATCTTCCCAGTTTACCGGACAATAAAAAAGTTGTTATTAAAGAAGATACAATAACAATTATTATTAAAGTGAGAAAAAGAGAGAATCCTTTATTTGAACCTGATTGTCCTTTTACCGTATTCATTTATTACTATTTTATCACGTTCGATTCGCAAAATTTTTATGTGGTTTATTTTATCCCCTTCTTTTACAAATATTGTTTTCTTCCCATTTATACTTATTGCGGCAGATGGGTTTTTATCATCCCAGATAATCCCTTTTATAATCACATCGGAAAGTCTTATTGATTTACGCGGAACGCTTATTTGCTTTGTTTTATATCGAAAAGGATCCCGTTTTACTTCGTTTATTTCCCTTGAATGTTTCTTTTTAAGATGGATTTCTACGCCGGGTTTATAAGATGTGTATCCTTTAGGCATGGTCGCAAACAAAGCGATGGTAAAGATGAAAAGGAGTGAGTATACTATTATTTTATTTGTCGACATTTTCCGAAAGAAATAGCCTAATCCGAAGGTAAGCTGAAACGCCTGTTGTTGTATTTAATATCTTTAGTTTCTCGATTCTGTACGCTTCCAGATTTAATTTTTGTAAAAATAAACAAAGATCTGAATATTTTCCCAATAATTCCAAATCTACGGTAATATAAGAAATGTTTTCTGTTTCTCTTATTGTAGAATGAAAAATTGATTTTGTATGAAGATTAAAAGTTTTAACCAGAGATAGTAAGTGAGTAATTCCATCGGATACGGTTTCAAATTCTTTGTATGAATCGAGTCTTTTGGAAATATATTTTTTTAATGATTGACAATAATTGTAGTGGGCTTCACCGGAAGAATACAAATACAGCTTGTTTTGCGTAGAGCGTATTTTATTGTTGTTTTCTTTAACCATTCCCATGAACTGAGAGAATAAAAAAAAATATAAAATTAGAGCTGGCACTCCAATGAGAATGTGCCGACGGTATTTACTCATTTCTTAGTTCTTCTTTTGCCTCAGATTCTTCTCTTGCTTCTTTTTCCTTTGCTTCCCTTTCTTCTCTTTCCTTTTTTAAAATATCATCGAAAATAGACGTCAAATTGCCTGCCAATTTTTTAGACAATTTTTCGACAACATAATTCCAGTTTCCTTCTTTTTTTGCCGTAGTCATACCTGCGAGAGAAGAATTCTCTTTTGATTTTACCTTTACAACGACCTCATAAATCTTATCCTCAGGATTTTTAAGACGCGGAAGAGAAGAATTTATAGAAAAGCTGATTTCATAATCCGCTTCTTTCGTGTTCTCAACAGGCACAACCCTCCCTTTTGAATCCCTGAAAACGTAAAATTGTGTTTTCCCTACGAGCTGATCGTATCTTCCTTCTATTTCTTCAAAGTAAACTTTTTTTGTTTCCCCTTCTTGCTGTACAGCGAAAGGTTTAGGCATGCAACCAGTTAAAAGAAGTAATGCTGTTATAAAATATTTTTTCATTCCGTTTTATTCCATGGTATTATTTCAGGTGTTAGATATACAATCAGTTCAGATTCGTCGACATTAATAGATTGGCTGGAGAAAAGAAAATCACCTATTAGAGGAATATCTCCGAGAATTGGAACTTTATTTTTGTTAACAGTTTCGGTCTTCTGTATTAGTCCGCCTATTATTGCTGTTTCTCCCTCCTGTAATTTCAACGTGGTTTGAACTGAACGTTTAGAAAGTTCCGGCAGCCCGTCCGCGCTTATCCCTTTAAGTGATGAAACTTCAATTTCTACATCGGCAGTTACGTCGTTTTCCCTTCCTACCCAGGGCGTTATTATCAGTTTAACGCCTGCCTCAACCGAGTGAACCTGAATAAGAGGATTTTCCGTGGTACCAACCCTGGTTCTATAATAACCCTGCCATCCCACATTGATGCTCGCTTTCTGTCCGCTTATTGTTACAATACTAGGTTCCGCGTGGACTTTTGCTATACCCCTTTGTTCTAAAGAGTTTATCATTATCATAAATCCCGCTGGAATCTCAAAGGAAGTTCCGAGATCCAGTGAAGATGAAATATATTCGAGTATATCATCTATATCATCTTTATTGAAAGTTGCTTTGAATTCTCCCGAACTACCGCTTTCTTCCGTTCCGTTATCCGAAACATCGGATATATTTTTCCCCGCGTTGATACCAAGTTCGGAAAGTTTTTTCCTTGACACAGAAAGGATAATAGCCCTCATCCTCACTCTTTTTGCCGGAATGTCAACTTCTTCCAAGAATTCCAGAATTTGCCTTAACTGTTCGGGGACCGTCGAACAAAGAAAAGCGTTATGTTCTTCAACTACTTTTATATTCGAAGGAGATATTGTGGACGGAAGCAATTTAAAAGCATCTTCCGCTTTAAGATATTTAAGTGGAATTAACGTGATCTTAGATATTATCCCTTCTCCTGCAGTCTTTCCTTCTACTTTCCCAATCACGAAAACGTCGTCGATTTTTCTATATCCGAAGGTTGTTCCGCTAAGAGCAAAATCTAAGGTTCTGCTTAAAGTTTGATCTTCTACGGTGGCGGATACTGTACCGGTAAGTTCACCATAAGTTACTATGTTTATACCTGTTTGCTCGGATAAATTTTCGATGAAACTTGCCAGATCCATATCCTTTACGTCGACGGAGATAAGACTGTCCCGATGTACGTTTATTTGAGAAGAACCCCTTCTTCTACTGCTGCCCCTGCTTGTTCTATCTCTTCCTCTTTGTTCTATTCTTAAAACTTCCATGATTCCGTCTCTTTCTATCACCTCAAAACCTTTAGACGTCAGAAATGCTTTTAATCCTTTGTTAATAGGAACTTCTTTAAGATAGCCCGAAATTTTCGTCTCTCTTACGTTTTCCCCGGCTATAATCGTTAAACCGCTTTGTTTAGAGATTTCTCTTATTAATTGATCGATTTCGACATCATCACAATCCAGACTCAATAAACTGTCTTTGACAACTACATCCAATTTAGATGTTTTGCCTCTTACAAGGTAGTAAACATTTTCACGTCTTTGAACCGAACACCCGAGACTTTGCGCTAAAGTTGCCAGGAGTTGATCTACTGTAACATTCGAAAGGAAAAGAGTTACGGTTCCCTGTATGTCTGAGCGAAGCACAACGTTCAAACCATATTGTTGGTTTAAAAGCTGTACTGCCTGTTGCGCGGGTAGGCCTTCAAAAGACACGGAAATTTTCTTTTCTTCTTGTGCCCTTACATTTAAAAATAAAACAAATAAACAAATTGGAAGAATTGAATGTTTCATAACGTCATTATGATAGTGATTTTTTAAACATTTGTCAAGGTATTATCCCCCTACACTAATTTTTTACCACAGAGCGCACAGAGTTTTTTACCGTTTTTTACTAAAACCTAAAACCAAATACCTAAGACCTAATTGCTCACACAAAGACACGGAGAACATTAAGCCAAACCACATCCCAACTTTTATATTTTTTTGTTTTAGGGTGATGAGTTTTTTATAAAAGAAATATTGTTCTTCTCTGTGGTAAATTTGTTTCTGGTTAGGGGAAAATTTTTAAATAACATTATCTTTTTTCTTTGTGTTCTTTGTGAGCTCTGTGTGAAATTTAGTTTATTGAGTTTGTAGAGTTTATTAGGTTTGTTGGGTTGGGTTTTAAACGACAAAATATATTTTTTTCTTTTCCTCTCTGCTTGCCCTGTAGGGAGGAACGACCGTACCAGGGTGGTCTCTGTGTGTTGTTTTTTTCTCTGTGGTCTATGTGTGAAATTTAGTTTATTGCGTTCGTAGAGTTTATTGGGTTTGTTGGGTTGGGTTTTAAACAAACAAGAAATATTGTTTTCTTTTCCTCTCTGCTTGCCCTTTAAGGAGGAACGACCGTACCAGGGTGCTCTCTGTGTAAGATTACTTGAAGTATCACTCGACCTTTTTAACACCCTCCAATATCTTATCACCGCCGTAGTCCACACTAGCCACTATCTCATCGCCTGTTTGTATCTTTATATCTT
>CAYWUC010000299.1:0-6867 GCA_964461395.1 uncultured bacterium | reverse complement strand
TTACTACGAAATAAAAAAAGATAATGTCAACTTAGACCCGGAAAATTTTATTTTTGGAGGAAACTAATTGGGAATTATTACCGAACTTAAAAAAGGAAATACTCCCGATTCAGTTCAAAAAGTCGCAAATTTAGAAAACATCGATATTAATGTTCTTTCCGACGCAATAATTGACGGGAAAGTAGTCATAACCAAAAACAAAAAGAGAAAAAACGTAAAACCAACAGGAATTGGTTATCCTCTAAAAACAAAAGTCAACGCGAATGTCGGCACCTCGACCGACAAACAAGATATATCTTACGAGATAAAAAAAGCAATCATAGCGGAAAAGGCAGGCGCTGATACCATTATGGATCTCTCCACAGGTGGAGACATCAAAAATATCAGGAAAAGAATTTTAAAAGAAACAAATATCCCTCTCGGAACAGTACCTATATATCAGGCAGCAATAGAAGCTGCTCAGAGAAAAAACGGTATTGTTAACATGACCGCAGAAGACATTTTCAAAGTTATCGAAGAGCAGGCAAAAGACGGAGTAGATTTTATGACTCTTCACTGCGGAGTAACCATAGAAACTTTCAAACGTCTTAAAAATGAAGGAAGAACAATGGATGTTGTTTCCAGAGGGGGAACAATGCACTTAACCTGGATGCTTTACAACGAAAAAGAAAATCCATTATATACCAATTATGACAGAATATTAGACATCGCGTCTGAATATGACATCACTTTGTCGCTGGGCGATGGTTTTCGCCCGGGAGCGATCGAAGATTCATCGGACAGAGCCCAATTCCACGAACTGAGCACCCTCGGAGAACTAACGAAGAGAGCGCATGAAAAGGATGTTCAGGTTATTATAGAAGGTCCGGGCCATATCCCGATAAATGAAATCGAGATGAATGTGAAAATGGAAAAGAAAATCTGCCACGGCGCGCCTTTTTACGTTTTAGGCCCGCTGGTAACAGATGTCGCACCTGGCTACGATCACATTGTTGCGGCTATCGGAGGAGCTATTGCCGCTTCTTATGGAGCAGATTTCCTTTGTTATGTAACCGCATCGGAACATCTTGGCATCCCGGGACCACAAGATGTCGAAGAAGGAGTAATCGCGGCGAGAATAGCTGCTCACGCCGCAGACATCGCAAAAGGCATTCCGGGAGCTAAAGAATGGGATAGAGAAATTTCTGAAGCGAGAAAAAAAATGGACTGGGAAAAGCAATTTGAATTGGTAATAGATCCGGAAAAAGCAAAAGATACAAGAAACAAACTCGCGCCAAAAAACAAAGAAGTGTGCTCTATGTGCGGAGAATTTTGTTCCATCAAACTCTTAAATGAAGCTTTAAAAAAAACAAATAAAACAAAAAATAAGGACTAATTTAATCCTAATGCAGGATAAAGAAAAACCGTCAAAAACTTCCAATAATAAGAAACCATATATTTTTAGTCACAAAAAAAAGATTTATAAATATTTCTTCATTTTTAGTTTACTATCAGCAATCCTCCTCCGGGCAAAACAAGATCGCCTTTACACATTCGAACCTTTAATAGTCACTGCCAGCAAGATTCCAACAACATCTCTGGGCACGAACAGGAATATTATAGTAATCGAACAAAAAGAAATAGAAACCAGTCCGGCAAGTTCTGTGGCAGACCTATTTAAAAATATCTCCGGAACACATATTACCCAAAAAGGTCCTGAAGGTATCCAGGCGGATCTTTCCATTGGAGGAGGGACATTCGAACAAACCCTTATTATGATAGACGGAATAAAAGTAAACGATCCTCAAACCGCGCATCACAATTTAAATCTTCCGATTCAATTAGAGGATATCGAACGCATAGAAATACTAAAAGGTCCGGGGACAAGATTGTATGGGACGGGGGCTTTTTCGGGAGTTGTCAACATAATAACAAAAAAAGAGGAAAGAAAAAATTTAAAACTAAAAGCACTGATAGGAGATTATCAGTTGCTTGACGGAAACCTTTCTTTATCTCAACCTTTAGGAATTTCACATAACTATCTCTCGATTTCAGGAAAAAGGTCCGACGGATACAGACAAAATACCGATTTTAACGCCTGGAATATATTCTTTAAATCAAGTATTAACCACCAAAAAATATGCGGAGAAATTTCTTTTGGTTATAACGATAAAGAATTCGGAGCCAGTTACTTCTATTCCGATATGTATCCGAACACACGAGAACAAACAAAAACAGCTTTCATAAAAGGCTCTATAGATATTAACAAAGTAAATGCGGCTTTTTACTGGAGACGGCATAATGATGATTATATACTGGATTACGAAAACCCAGATTTCTACAGAAATAATGATACCACATATTTATATGGGCTTACACTGCAATCGTCGATTTCTTGCCCGGCGGGGATCACAGCCGCGGGTTTAGAATTAGGAGAAGAAAAAAATAATAGTATAGCTCTCGGAAGTCATTCCCGCGCAAAATCGCGATTCTTCTTTGAACACAAGCTGCCTACTTTAAAAAATATTACCGTTGCTTTTGGCTCATCATTATTTTACTACTCGGATTGGGATTGGTATGTCTATCCCGGAATAGACATCGGACTAAAGCTAAATAATCGGACTTATTTATACGCATCGATTGAAAGAGCTTTTAGAATTCCTTCATATACAGAATTATATATTAACAGCCCCGCCAATATTGGCAATCCGGATCTAAGACCCGAAAGCGGTACATCCTTTGAAACGGGTTTAAAAATTATAAAAGGAAGTATATTAACAAATATTAACACTTTTATCAGAAAAGAAAAAAATACAATAGACTGGGTCAGAGCAAATCCAGGTGAACCATGGACGGCAACAAACGCGGAAGACATAACTATAAAAGGACTAGATATCACAACAACCTTCAAATCGATCGCCCGTAAGTATAGAAATATCCCTGTTCCCTGCATTACTCTTGGATATACTTTTTCCGATATAGACAAGACAGAAGATCTCTTTCAATACAAGTATCTCCTCAATTATCCGGAACACCAATTCACCTTTAATGTAGATTACGATTTAAGTAGTAATTTAAAACAGGTCTGGAAAGGTCGCTACGAAATCTTACCCAACTCAGAAGAACAATTTATTCTGGATACCAGTATCTTTCTGAAATTAAAAAATAATGAATTTTTCATAGATATCACAAACCTGTTGAATACAGAATACACACAGGCGGAGTGGATTCCAATGCCGGGTAGATGGGCTAAGGCAGGCATAAGAGTCACAATTTAAACGTTAACCACGAAAAACACTAAAACCCCTCACCCCCACCAAAAAATTTATTATCACACAAAGACACAGAGACACAAAGCCACTCCACCCCCATTTAATATGTTTATTAAAAACAACTCTTCCATACCCTCCTAAAAAACCAACAAAGTACAGAAATAACAAATCACACGAATAAAACAAATAAGAATACAATACTATAACATCAAGTACTGTCTATCCTATCCTTCTCGAGGTCGCTGCCCACTTTATTCATTTTCAAATGCTTCTTTGGCATTTTCATATTCAGTTTTTCTCCATCCACATTCACCACACTCTATAACATCATAAGGGGTTCCATAAGATATAAAGATTAAATAAATCTGTCAATCTAACAACTGTGTATCTTGCTTTATACATAACAAAAAAATCATTGTTTATATATTTGTACTATTAGTTGTTCTTCCTCGTTGCTGTAGAAGGGCAAAACGAATTTAATTCTTTTTTCTTTGTGTTCTTTGTGCCTTTGTGTGAGATAAATGGGGGTGGTAGTGGGTTTTAAACAAACAAAATTTTACTTGTTTTTTCTGCGTTCCCTGTGGCTCTGTGTGAGATATTTTTCTATTTTAAAGAAGGGAAAACAAGCGTAGCGTTGGTCGAGTCGATCCAGCCTCCTGCTCCGGAATGAAAATGAATCAACCACCAACCATCGTCTTCTCTTACAAGCGAACCTTCTTCCGCTTCGTCCACTCGCATAAGTTCCTTAAAGTCTTCATTCGGGCCGCTGTAAGCAATGGTTGTTTCCGTTGTTACAACCCATCCGGATTTAGCTCTCGCGTACCATATTGAAAAACCGATGAGTGAAAAAAGAAAAAACAGACCGAATAAAAAGAGTAAGGGATTGGTCGGGAAATTGATCAGTTTTACTGTCTGAATAAGACGTATAGAAACAATAACAACTAAAAGCGTAAAGGATATTACTAGAAGACAAGAAAAAGCTCTAAGAGAAATTCTGTCTACCATTCGAGAGAAGAAAGAAATGAATGGGTTGGGGTTAGATTTCTCTTTTGAGAACAGAGCGATGTTGTTATTTATGTTTCTATTTCCGGGAGACAGGAACCACGCTCTTCTGAAATATAAAAGACTTTCTCCAAAATTTCCCATTCTGTAATGGCAATTTCCTATATTTAAATATAATTCAGGAGATTGAATTCCTCTGTCGAGATATTCGGTGTATTTTTCTAACGCTTTCGAATATTCGCCTTTCTTATAACAATTTTCCGCGGATAGCGGCGATTGCGCCATCAAGATTAGAAGACTAATACAAAGCATTAATTACCTCTTTTGCGGTTTTTAAATCTTTGGTCATATCTTTCTTTTCTAAATTCAAAGACGTGAAACGCACAGTTTCACTCCGCTCGAGTAATTCCCTGAGTAATAAAAGTATTTTTTTCGATACTTTTTTATCCGTTAACTCTGAAATAATTTCTGTCTTTTTCATACCAAAAGGATCCATATGGAATTTTAATTTCAGGAACCTTAAAAGAAGCCGTGTTAAATCCTCATAAAATTGAGCGGGATTATTGTTTTCCATTTCCGTTTCCAATTTCTTAAAACCTTTTTTTAACTCTCTTGGTATGGCTTTCATGCTCGCGTATCTCCTGTCTCCGAGAATTTTTCGCGTATCCATTACATAATAAGCGGACAAAACAAGAAAAATGATGGCTGGCAGAAAGTACAGCGGCAAAAATCTAGGCATAAGAGAAACTGTCTTGTCTCTTACCGGTAAAACGTAGGCAATGTCTTTATTGATTTGATTCACGTATTCTTCTTCTCCTATTTCACTGCCCGGTCTAACCTGAATTTTCCATGGGCCTAATTTCTTCTTAACGAATTCTCTACTGTTAATATCAAAGTAAGCCCACTTTATTTCCGGAATTTCAATTATTCCGGAAACTTTTGGAGTTACAAGGTAGCTAAATGTTCTTTCTCCGGTGAGGGTACTTCCCGATATATGAGTATTTACATTTGATTCAGGGTCATAAGAGGTAAGTTTTCTCGATTCCGGGAACTTAGGAGCCGACAATAAATTAAGGTTTCCTTTACCTTTTATGATTATTTTAACAGTAAAAGGCGCGTCTACTTTTAAATTTGAAGTATCCAACTCCGCGGTTATCGAAAAACCACCAACAGCATCTATAAATTCAGGAGGTCTATCTGAAGGAAATGGTTTTACGTTTATTGTTTTTGCTTCGGATGAAATTGTTTTTCTTTCTCCGAAAAATGAAAACATATCCCCTCTTATTACAACCATTAAAGAAAACGGATTTACTTCAACGCTTTTTTCTCCGAGAGGAAATAAAACATCCTGTTTTACCAAAGCTCTTTGGTAACTGATTCCGTTTTTCGTTGTTCTTTCAAAGTTTAACCTCGTAGGCGATTGTATGTTTTCAACCCATACGTTTTCGTAAT
Source organism: uncultured bacterium (assembly GCA_964461395.1). Taxonomy (GTDB): domain Bacteria; phylum Hydrothermota; class UBA3072; order UBA3072; family UBA3072; genus JAFGHJ01. The sequence continues at coordinate 1,162 of CAYWUC010000299.1, read as the reverse complement.
CCGGGGGACCGGTCAACTGAATATCTCCAAGGTTAGCTTTAGTATATATATAATGGGTTACAATTAAGGGTTCGCCTGGATATACCACACCTTTAGAAACCTGACTTTCGAGAAAAACCGATCTAAACTCTCTCGATTCAGTTCGCACGTTATTGTAATTTACTTGTGTAGGAGCTGCGTCTGTTCGAGAAACTCCTTTTTTTACAGTAATTTTCATCGGGTCTGTGGAATATGTTTTGCCTTTATGTTTCAGCTTAAACGGAGGAATTGTGAAAGTACCTTCTTTTCTCGCGATCATTTGATAATCGTGAGTTATACTCGTGGACTTATCCAGTTTTCCGTTAATAAAATTAATCTGGGTCGATTGAGAACTGGAAGAACCCAGTATATCTACTCCTGATATTTCGGGAGCCGAAGGAGTTCCTACTCCGGATAAGCTTTCTCCTTCGATGCTTACGCTCACATTGAATGATTCACCTACAGGAACAATGGTATTATCCACCGAAGCAGTAAATGTTAATGAAAGAAGTATTAATATCACCATTTCCCCGCGTTTTCTTCTCCTCCTCCCTGACGCCGTAGGGCTTTTTTCATCGTTTCTTTCTGATCTTTTTTAAGAGCTTCTTTGATCTTATCCTGAGGATTAGGCTGCGGTTTTGGTTGCTGTTGCTGCTGCTGTTGTTGGTCTTTTTTGTTCTCTTTATCTTCGTTTTTATCCTCATTTTTTTTCTGCTGTTCTTCCATCATCTTCGCGATCTCAAGATTTCTTTTAGCCCGCTCGTCTTTTGAATTTAGAATTAAAGCATTTTTGTACGACGAAATGGCCTGGTCATACTGTTTCGCTTCCATAAAGACATTACCCAGATTATAGAAACTTTTTTGTCTTAAATCCTCATTTTTGGATGCAGACAACCGCACGAATTCATCCCCGGCTTCTCTGAATCTTTTAAGCTTATACGCACAATCGGCTAGATTAAATTTTATCTTTTCATTATCCGGATTGAGAATCGACGCATCTTTGTATATTTCATAAGCTTCTTCGTATTTTTCTTTTTCATAAAGCTTGTTGGCTTTATTTACTAAAGGAGATATATCCAGAGCGATTAAAATTAAAAATATCATTCTTTCCCCGTTTTTATCAAACTGGCAATCACAAGAAACA
>CAYWUC010000298.1:0-5252 GCA_964461395.1 uncultured bacterium | reverse complement strand
TATCAATAAACTATTCGGTACAAAGTATTGGGTTGAAGATAAAGGAATAAATTATCTTTTCAAGCATCGTAACTCTATACTGGCACCTTTTCTTAAAGAAATAATAAAATATCATTACAGGGGTAAAGGTATTAGAGAAGCGCTCGAGGATACGAAAAAGGAAGCACAAAATGATTGACAATCTTTTTAAAAAAGGATTTCAAGTAGGGGGTTGACAATGATTTATGTAAAATTATATTGGGGCATCCCAAAAAAACACATAGAGTGAGAAGGAGGTAGAATGAGTATAGATTTACAAAAATTAAACGAAGAAGCACAGGAGAAGAGTGCTGTTATTGAGAACCTTTTCGCGGAAATAGGCAAATCTATCATAGGGCAGAGAGAAATTTTAGAAAAAACAATAATTGGACTCCTTACAAAAGGGCATATCCTGATTGAAGGAGTTCCGGGACTCGCGAAAACTTATATAATAAAGACACTCGCGGCAACTGTAAATGCCACTTTTCGAAGAATCCAATTTACACCAGATCTATTGCCGGCAGATATAACAGGAACCCAGATATACAACCAAAAAACAGGTGATTTCACTCCAAAGAAAGGTCCTCTATTTGCCAATTTTATTCTTTCCGACGAGATAAACAGAGCTCCGCCAAAGGTCCAGAGTGCTTTGCTTGAAGCCATGCAGGAGAAACAGGTCACAATTGGAGATGAGACTTATCTTCTTCCCGATCCTTTTATGGTCCTCGCGACCCAAAACCCGATAGAACAGGAAGGGACATACCCTCTGCCTGAGGCTCAGATCGACCGGTTCAAACAGAAATTGATTATCACATATCCCAACAAGGAAGAAGAAAAAAGAATAATGAAACAGCAAACAGCCGAGGAACTTCCGGTAACAAAACCGGTTATAGAAATCAAAAAACTGAACTCTTTAAGGGATTTCATTTATAAAATACACGCCGATGAAAAAATAAGAGATTACATAGTAGATATTGTATTTGCCACAAGGAAACCTTCCGATTACGGAATTAAAGACCTTGATGTTTATATTAGATACGGCGCGTCCCCGAGAGCTTCTATATATCTCTTCGAAGCCGCGCGAGCGCACGCGTTTCTGCAGAGACGAGGTTTTATCATTCCTGAAGATGTGAAAGCTATGGTTTATAATATCTTGAGACATAGAGTGATATTGTCTTATGAAGCGGAAGCCGAAGGCGTAAAAGAAGAAGATATAATAAGAGATATCCTTGAAGCAGTCGAAATCCCATAATGCAGCAAAGCTGCTTGAATGTAAAATTTAAATATCAAAATGAAAAATGACAAATCAAAATTTAAAGATGTAAAAAAAAGAGAAACAACAAGTATCCTAAATAGGCCAGAACTCCCCTCTTTTTTACTGTTTTGGGAGTTGGGATAATTTTGCATTTTAATATGTCATTTTGCTTTTTTAATTTTGGTATTTTATATACTGAAGAAAAGAAACTAACCGAAAATTTGTTTTTACGAAAGAAATGAATAATTATCGGGAATAAGAACATATGGAAGAGCGAATTAAAGATATATTAAGAGAAGTCAGGCAAATCGAAATAGAGTCAAAAAAAGTAGTAAATACTCTTTTCGGAGGAGAATATAAAAGCTCGTTTAAGGGGAAAGGAATGGAATTCCACGAAGTGCGCGATTATTTTCCCGGAGATGACGTAAGAAATATCGACTGGAATGTGACAGCGAGGATGAATCATCCTTTCGTTAAAAGATTTGTAGAAGAAAGAGAGCTTACTATTTTTATAATTGCCGATTGCAGCGGTTCAGGAGATTTCGGAACAAGGAAAGAAAAGAAAAAAGATCTTATAGCCAGAATAGCCGCTCTTTTTGCCTTTTCTGCAGAAAAAAACAATGATAAGGCAGGGCTTTTGATGTTTTCCGATAAAGTGGAACATTACCTGCCGCCAGCCAAAGGAAGAAGACATACTCTTCATATAATTCGGGATATCTTACTTTTCGAAGGAGAAAGCAAAAAAACTAATCCTGTGCCGGCAATGGAATTCTCTCAGGAAGTGCTACGCCATGGTGCTATTGTTCTTTTTATTTCAGATTTTCTGGGAGAAAGCTTTGATGTAGATCACATAAAAATGCCACTATCTTTAATGGCTAAGAAATTTGATTTTATACCAATTATTGTTAGAGACCCACTCGAAGTCGAATTGAAAATAAGCGGAAAAATAACTTTTAGAGACGCGGAAAGCGGAAAAGTTAAATTATTTGACGGAAAGGAACTATCAAATAAACTTACGGAAACCCGTAAAACAAAAGACGAAAAACTTCACCACTTATTTAACATTAACGGTCTGGATAGAATAGAAATCACGACGGGAGAAGACTATGTGGGCTCGATACATCATCTTTTCCAGAGGAGACTCCCTTGATTTTTTTATATCTGTTTTCTGTGTTTAATCTTTATGTGACACCGGATTCCGCGACGGTGGGAGATACATTAACTATAAATATTAAAGGAACGCTCCCCGATTCTGCTGTGATTATAAAACCCGATTCTTTTCCGGATATTATGCTTCTCGATTCTCTTAAAAGATTCTCCGATACCGCTGCTATCATTCATTTTACTTCGTTTTCGACGGGTCCGCAGGAATTAAAAATAAAATCGGATAAGGATACCTTGAAAGTAACTTATCTTGTAAAATCTGTTCTGGAACCCGAGAACAAAGGAATATCACCGATATGGGGACCATACGGTTTTTTTAACTGGCATTATCTTTTATTTCTTTTGATTGTTCCCATTGCTCTTATATCTTATTTCTTGTTTAGGAAGTTCAAAAAGGGAAAGATCGAGTTAATCGAAGAAGACGAGATGGACCCCGGAGAAGAAGCGTTAGCCAATTTAAAAATTATAGAAGAAAATGCGCACATCTGGAATTGGAACAAGCTGTATACTTCACTTTCTTATATAGCAAGAAGATATATAGAGAGAAAAGCAAAAATTCCCGCTGTAGAAGCTACGACATCCGAACTGCTGATGTTGATAAAAAAAGAGGGTTTGGATACATTTTTACCTTTAACACGGCAATTCCCGGAGTGGGATTTAATAAAATTTGCCGATAAGGAATCTACAGAGGAGGAATTTAATAAAAACATTGTGATTGTTAAATCCATAATAGAAGAAATGGAAAAGAAAGAGGAGAAAAATGATTCACTTTGATAATCCTCTTTATCTAATAGGTCTTTTGCTGCTGCCGATTATTTATTTTCTTAGCAGGAACATAAAAAAACCTTCTATTCTTTATTCCGATACTTCCTCTGTGGGAATAAAATCCGCGAGCGAATTTTACAGCGGATTAAGGAATTATTTATTGTTGCTGATTGTGGCTTTCATAATTCTTGGACTTGCCCGTCCTCAAAGGGGATATGAAACAGAAGTAATACACAAGAAAGGAATAGATATTATCCTGGCTATGGATATTTCCGGTTCGATGAGGGCGGCGGATTTTAGCCCAAATAGGCTGGAAGCTGCGAAAAAACTCGGAAGTGAATTTATCGATATGAGGAGTGGTGATAGAATAGGGCTGGTTGTATACGCGAGAGAAGCTTTGATACAGGCTCCTCTGACCCTCGACCATAAATTAGTAAAAGAACAGATCGAGTCTCTCGGGTTCGATCTCCTTCCGGATGGTACAGCGATAGGCATGGGTATAACTTACGGAAATTTTCTTTTGTCGAATTCGACCAGTAAAAATAAAATTATAGTTCTTCTTACAGATGGAAGAAATAATGCCGGTAATATAGACCCGGAAACCGCGGCAAAAAACGCATTAACTGCGGGAGTAAAAATTTATGCTATCGGTATAGGTAAAAGAGGTGAAGTCTCTTACCCTGTAAAGAATGTCCTTGGAATAACCCGCTATGTCAATGCCAATTTTGAAATAAACGATGAAGCCCTGAAGAAAATTACCGACCAAACAGGAGGAGAGTATTTCAGGGCCACATCGAGTGAAGCCCTGAAAGATATTTACGAAACTATAGATCAGATGGAAAAAACTACTTTTAAGGTAGAAAAAATAGCAAAATATAACGAAAAACTTCACTTTGCTTTATTGCCCGCTTTGGTTCTGTTTCTAATACTCTTCATGGAACCTGTTCTATCGAGGAGAATTCCATGAACTGGGCAAGGCCTTTTTATTTACATTTTCTCTGGCTCGTTCCAATCGTTATAGCATTGATGCTTTACCGCGTACGGAGAAATAAAAATATATTAAAAAACTTAGCAGATAGTTATATGAGAGATATAATATGGAAAGAAAACAGAAAAAATTCTCTCTGGAAAGAGGTATTGCTTATCTGTTCATTTACTTTATTAATTGTTGCCCTGGCAAGACCAAGATGGGGGCGTATATTAACTATTACCGAAGCGGAAGGATATAACGTGGTTTTCGCGCTAGACGCGTCTTCCAGCATGCTTGCCCAGGATGTAAAAGGAGGTCGAATTGATAAAGCCAGAGAATCAATAAAAGCCGCGCTAAATCAATTGCCGGGAAGCCGTTTTGGATTGGTAGCTTTTTCCGGAAAAGCTTATAAACTTTGCCCTCTCACCACAGACGTTAACGCTTTCAAGCTTTTTATCGATTTGGTCGAACCTTCTCTTATCCCAACCGAAGGAACAGATATAGGTGCTGCTATAAGGAAATCCGTGGAACTGTTTTCGGAAAAATTGAGCGGGTCGAGAATTATAATAATCGTTACCGACGGAGAAAATACAAGAGGAGATCCGAGAGTAGAAGCTCTTAATGCGAGAAAAGAGGGAGTGAAAATATTTACGATATCCGCGGGAACGAAAGAAGGTGCTCCGATCCCAAAATTCGATTCAACCGGAAAATTCTCGGAATACTTAAAAGACGAAAATGGAAAACCGCATATTTCTATTGTGAATCATGATATGTTAAATTTGATAGCAAAAGCTGGAAACGGAGCTTTTTTAGAAGGAGAAGGAGTTGAACTAGGGATTTTAATTAGACTTTTCAAAGGGCTTAAAACCGGAAAATTTTCTTCGGAGAAAGTTGAACATTATCAGGAAAAATATATTTTCTTTTTAATACCTTCTCTCTTGTTTCTTGTGATTGCCAGTTTGATAAAAACGGGGAAAGAATGATATTTTTAATTTTAATCGCTCTGGATATATCTCCTTTAGTAAATAAAGCCAACAAGCTTTATGAAAAAGAAAAATACGAAGAAGCTTATGAAATATA
>CAYWUC010000297.1:0-4739 GCA_964461395.1 uncultured bacterium | reverse complement strand
ATTTTATTCGGTTGTAGATACTATCAATTATCTTCAGGTTAGTCCTACAATCAAGCAGCGATTTGGAAAATGGGGGGGAGAAGTTTCCCCTTATTTACGTTGGGGAGGAGATTCCTATTATCCAAGAAGAAAAAAATTTGGCGTTTATTCGGATGTTATAAGAGGTTCTATTTTTTATAAAAATGACAATCTTTTATTTTCTTTTGGCAAAGATGTTTTTTCTATGGGGTCGGCATTTGAGAATAACGCTTTTCTTTCTCCAAATATTCCTCTTGATTATTTAAGTTTTACTCTTAAAAAACCCAAATTCGCGTTTACCCATTTTATATCGCGGCTAGAGGATTACCAAGGTGTTGAATTTGCCTGGAAAGATACCACATCCGGAGAGGTAACAAACGTAAATAGATATCTTGGGATACATCGACTTGAAATAAAACCAATGGATTGGTTTGCTTTTTCGGTTTCCGAAGTAATGCTAATAGGAGGAGAATCTTTGAGTTTTCCATTCGAATTGTTGACACCTCTTACAATATACTATGTAGAACAACATAACAGAAAGAGAAACACCAATATTTTATGGAATATTGATTTAATGGCAGTTAAAGGGAATTTCCTTTGTTATTTCGACTTATTTATCGATGATTTTCAATACGAGGCGGATCCATGGAAGGAGCCGAATCACATAGGTCTTTATTGTGGTATTCAAAGTAAAGATTTTCCTTTTAAAAATTCGGAAGTTGTTGTTTTGTATAACCTTATGACAAGATGGGTGTATGATAATATACTTGTATGGCAGAGATATATAGAAAAAGAAATGCCTATCGGCTCTAGCCTTGGATGCGATTACGACAGATTTATACTGAAATACTTACATAATATTGCTGATTTTAAATTGGGAGCTATGTTTTCTTATACAAGAAGAGGAGAAAACCGGATCTCAGTCCCCTGGCCTGTAAATACTCGTACTCCAGCTTCTCCGGAGAATGAGTTCGAAGGAACGAATTTTTTAACCGGAACAGTCGAAAAGAGATTAACCTTAGCCCCCATATTAAAGTATAAAAACCTTTTTGAAATTATTCCCGGAGTTTCCTATTTCAAAAACTATGAACACGAACAGGGAGAAACAAAAGTCCTACCCGCAATTGAGTTAAAGTTAAAATACAGCTTATAACATTTAAGTATTTTATAGTCAAAATATTAAATTCTAAAGTTTAAGTAAAATTCAGGTGCAATATCTTTTGTTGTTGTTGACGAGTAGCTTTAAAAAATAAATTATTTAATCAGGGGTGTGATGGGCTTAGTGTCCTCTGTGTCTCTGTGTGATAATAATTTGGGTGGAGTGGGGGTTAGCAGGTCAAATGAAGGCAAGCAACCACATTTTCGTTATTTTGTATTTTTTCGTTGTATATATTAACTGCTTCTCCTGTTTTCTCAGTTGTTGTTTCAACCCCAATTTTGTTTAATTCTTTTAGGGTCTTTTGGGGGACTCGCATAATCCCTTCCGCTCCGGTTCCTATTATGACTAAACTTGGCTTAAATTCAATGACTTTTTCCATATCTTTTAAAGATAAGTTGTGTCCTTCTTCTCTCCACCAGGGGCAAAAGACTGTATCCGGAAATATTATGACATCCTGTGTATATTTTTTTCCGTTTATGGTTATTGAACCAAAGCTATATTTGTCAATTTTCATTTTAATTCCTTGTTATTCATTGTCTTCTACTCGTATTTCTTTAAATATACTTGGAGTTTTTTTTTATGCAAGAGTTTTTTTAAATATATCAACTGCCGAGATTTAACCTTTAAAAGCTTGTTTTTCGAAACTAATATGATATAATCAATAATTAAAAAGGTCGTTAGGAAAAACATTCACTCGTTAACTGTTAATAAAATCAAAAATTGCAAGTTTTACATGTGAAAAATAGGGTGGGTGGAGGGTGTTGACAATGCCAAATGACTTATATATAATTACGGTTGATTGATTGTAGTTGGTAGGCGCGAGAGTGGCGGAACTGGTAGACGCGCTGGACTTAGGATCCAGTACTTAGTGAAATAGTGTGGGGGTTCAAATCCCCCCTCTCGCAAATGATATACTTAAAATAATGGAGGATTTAATTGCAAGACTTAACAGTAGCTTTTAAAGAAAAAAAGTTGAAAGAAGAAATGGATAAATTAGCCCAGGAATTAAAGAAAGATGTTTCGATTCCTGGATTCAGAAAAGGTAAAGTGCCGGTTCATATGATAAAGGAACGTTTTGGTCCGCAACTAAGATCGGAAAGCTTACAAAAACTGATACAGGAAAAAATTGTTGATATCATACAAAAATATGAACCTTTTGTTTATGGGCCTCCTGTAGTTAAAAACTTCAAAGAAGAAGACGAAGAAGTACGTTTAGAAGTGTCCCTGGATATTCCACCGGAAATAGATCTCGATTTATCCGCTATTGATATAGAAAATACTAAAGAAGAAAAGATCGATGTTTCAACCGAGTTAGAAAAGTTAAGAGAAATAAATAGTGAGTTAAAATCTGTAGATAGGAAAATTGAAAAAGGCGATATTGTTTTTTTGGATGTGAAAAACGAAAAAGAAGTAATTCCTAATTATTCATACGAAATCGGCGATGATTTCTTTTCTGAAAAACTCAAAGGTATAAAAATTGAACAAAAAAATGAAGAAATTGAGATTGAATTACCGGAGGATTTTCAATTAAAGGGATTTGAAGATAACGTAAAATCTGTTAAAGTTAAGATAGTTGAGATAAAAGAAAAGGTTAAACCTTCTCTGGATGATGAATTTGCTAAAGATTTGGGTTTTGCCAATCTGAATGAGTTGAAAGAAAATCTTATGGATAACCTTAAAAAAGAAAGTGAAAAAGAAAGTGAAAACGACTTGAAAGATCAGCTCGTAAAAAAAGCTCTGGAGTTAGCCGATGATTTTGAGGCTAGCCCGTCACTTGTTGAATTAATTAGTAGAAGAGGTCTAAATGAGGAAGAGGCGGCCGATAACGCGAGACGAACAGAACTGCTCGACTCTATAGCTCTTAAGGAAAAAATGAAGGTAGAGGAAGAAGAATTGGACGAATGGATGGAGAAAATAGCCGATTCTGATGACGAAAGTTTTGAAAACTTAGGAGAAGAAGCTATACGTTTCGTAAAGCAATTAATATTACGTAAGAAAGCTTTGGACTTCTTATTTGCTAAAGTAAAAGGGGAGGATTCTAATGCGTAATCAGTTAACGATACCTTATGTTATAGAGAAGACGGCCCATGGTGAAAGGGCTTATGATATTTATTCACGGCTTTTGAAAGATAGGATAATATTTATCGGATCAGAAGTAGACCAACCTACATCTAATAGTGTTATAGCTCAGTTATTATTTCTTGAAGCGAAAGCCCCTGATAAAGAAATCCAAATTTATATCAACAGTCTTGGGGGAAGCGTTTCAGATGGACTTGCTATTTATGATACTATGCAATATGTTCGTTCTCCTATATCTACAATATCTGTTGGTATTTCTGCTTCTATCGCGGCAATAATATTGACGGCCGGTACACATGGCAGACGATTTGCCCTGCCTAATTCAAGGATTCTTCTTCATCAGCCTTCTGGTGGTGTCAGGGGAGTCGCGTCCGATATTGAGATACATGCGGATGAAATTATAAAGATCAGAGAAAGATTGCATAGAATTCTTTCTGCGCATACAAATCAGCCTTTAAAAAAGATTAAAACCGATACTGATAGAGATTTTTGGATGACAGCAGAGGAATCGCTTAATTACGGACTTATCGATGAAGTTATTAAAACTAGAAAGGAAATAGTTGATGAGAAAAAAGATTAAAGGCGCGTTTTGTTCTTTTTGTGGACGCCCTCATCATGAAACTTCGAGGCTTATATCCGGGAAAGATGACACATATATTTGCGAAGATTGCATAGAACTTTTTGCCGATTTCCTGGGAGAAGCATCCGAAAGTGTTCCCGAACAACTTGATTTTGATATTCCGACGCCCGCTGAAATAAAAGCAAATCTCGATAAATATGTTATAGGGCAAGAAAAGGCGAAGAAAATCCTTTCTGTAGCAGTATATAATCATTACAAAAAAATCAAATACAAACCAAAAGATATAGAGATAGATAAATCGAATATGCTCCTTATAGGTCCTACCGGCGTGGGTAAAACTCTTCTTGTCCAAACACTTGCCGGAATTTTAGAACTTCCTTTAGCTTTATCCGATGCAACTTCTCTGACTGAAGCAGGGTATGTTGGGGAGGATGTGGAAAATCTTCTTGTTCGCCTTCTTCAAGCTGCGAATTATGATGTAGAATTAGCTGAAAAAGGCATAGTTTATATTGATGAATTGGATAAAATCGCAAGAAAATCTGAGAATCCTTCTATTACAAGAGATGTATCTGGTGAAGGAGTTCAACAAGCTTTACTGAAGATAATAGAAGGGGCTCTCGTAAATGTTCCTCCTCAGGGAGGTAGAAAACACCCCGAACAGGAGTTTATAAGTTTAAACACCAAAAATATTCTTTTTATCGCTGGAGGAACTTTTGATGGGCTTCAGGATATAGTAAGAAGTAGATTACAGTCGAATCCGCTTGGCTTTAAATCCTCTATAAGTAATGATAAATTTAACGACTCTAAAGATGTATTAGAAAATATCGAGCCCCACGATCTTATGCATTATGGTTTAATTCCCGAGCTTGTCGGAAGACTTCCTGTAATTGCTACTCTGAACAG
>CAYWUC010000296.1:0-3795 GCA_964461395.1 uncultured bacterium | reverse complement strand
AAATCTTTCCAAGTATTTTGGAAAGACTAAAGCTGTAAACGATTTAACTCTTGAAGTTTTTGACGGCGAATTGTTTACGTTGTTGGGGCCAAACGGAGCCGGCAAAACCACAACAGTGAAAATGATAACGGGGCTTATCTTGCCAACAGAGGGGGAAATTCACATCAACACAATCGACCTGTTGGAGAATCCGGAAAAAGCAAAAAAAATAATTGCCTATATTCCAGACGAACCTTTTCTGTATCCTGAATTAACGGGAAGAGAGTTTATTTTTTTTGTATCAAGACTTTATGGAATGGAAAAAGAAACTATAAAAAAAAGGATGAGTGCTTTATTCGAAGAATTTAGAGTAGGAGATTGGATCGATTTGCCTGCCTCTAAATATTCTCACGGGATGAGACAAAAGGTTATATTTATACAGGCGCTAATCCATAATCCGGAGGTTCTGGTGATCGATGAGCCTATGGTTGGACTGGATCCTGTTTCTGCGAGAACAGTTAAGAAGCTCTTAAGAGACAGAGTTGCTAAAGGGACTTCTGTGTTTATGTCCACTCATTCTCTTCCGTTCGCGGAAGAAATCTCAGACAGAGTGGGGATAATCGAAAGAGGATGTTTGATTAAAGAAGGGAAAGTTGCTGAGCTAAAAAAGAGTATAGGAAGGACCGATTCGACTCTGGAAGAAATATATTTTAAATTAACCGAGGAGGAACAAACATGTCCTGTAAAGTAGGGGTTTTGGTTTCCGGCAGAGGTTCGAATCTTAAATCGATCATAGAAAAAAGCAAATCTTCGGAAATAAATACTGAAGTGGCAATTGTCCTTTCGGATAGAAAAGAGGCTTATGCTCTTGAAATAGCAAAAAAGGAAGGAATAGAAGCGCGTTACGTTTCACCCGAGAATACTAAACCAATTTTGACAGGGAAAGCGGAAGATAATTATATAAATATTTTAAAGAAACATGATGTTGATCTTGTTTGTCTCGCGGGCTTTATGAGAATAGTAAGGGAAAAATTAATAAATGAATTCAAATGGAAAATGATGAACATTCATCCTTCTCTACTCCCTTCATTCAAGGGGCTTAATGCGCAGAAACAGGCTTTGGTTTATGGAGTTCATTTTGCAGGAGCTACCGTTCACTTTGTTACGGGAGAAGTCGACGGGGGTCCCATAATCCTGCAGGCGGTTGTTCCTGTTTATCAGGATGACACGGAAGATATTTTATCTCGGAGAATACTTAAAGAGGAACATAGAATTTATCCTGAAGCAATAGATCTTTTTGCCAACAATAAATTAAAAATAAAAGATAATAAAGTATTTATTGAGGAAGATAATGGATAATAAAATAAAAATTGGTTTAGCTGGAGCTGGCGCAGTCGCGCAGATTGGATACTTGCCGGTAATAACAGAAAGAGAGGATTTGATTCTTGAAGCGGTTTGTGAATCAAACAAAGAAAAAGTAGAAATCCTTTCTAAAAAATACAAGATAGAAAAAATATTTCTAGATTATGAAAAAATGCTGCAGGACACAGAGATAGATGCAATTGTAATCGCCACGCCCAATTATTTGCATACTCCTATGGCTATCTCAGCCATAGAATATGGTAAAAATGTTCTCTGTGAAATGCCCCTTGGACTTGATGCTAAAGAGGTAAAAAGGTTAGGGAAAATAGTTGATTCTTCTGATCGCATCTTGATGCCTGCTTTTAGCGGAAGGTTCAGACCCGATGTTGAGGTGCTAAAGGATCTTGTCTTTTCCGGGGAATTGGGAAAACTTTCATTTGCTAAAGCAGGGTGGTTGAAATCCTTACACGAAGAGCACCTGGATGGATGGAGGAGAGATCCTTTGAAATCCGGAGGTGGGGCAATAATGACTTTAGGAGTTCAAATTCTGGGTTATGTCACTCATCTTTTCGGCGGAGATATCTCTTCTGTAAGCGCTGGATTCCATACAACCGATAAAATCGAAGATTCGGGAATCATATTCCTGCGTTATCAAGACGGAAGATATCTATTACTTGAAGTTGGTTGGACTCTTCTTTTCGAAAAAGATTTCACTTATTTTAATCTTTACGGCAGCGATGGAGTTGGTCTTTTGAATCCTCTCAAAATAAAAAAACTTGAAGATAATAAAGTTCAAGATATTACACCTATTAATGTACCCAAGCATCCGGTCAAAAGTTCCTACCAGAGGTTAATTGATTGTTTTATAAATGCTATTCGGGCAAAACATCTTGATGGAAACACATGGAAAGACGCATACGCTATAGCCAGAATAGTCGATGCCGCTTATAGATCCGCGGAAGAGAAAAAAGAAATTTATCTGGACTGAATTTCTATCAGATTATGACAAAGTTTTTCGATCGTTTTAAGACGTTTCCTTTTAATTGTTTATTGCTCCTTTTGGGAGGAGTTTCTTTAACTTTATCTTTTGCTCCTTTTAATTTTTCTGTTCTTGCCTGGTTTTCTTTCATTCCGATGTTTTTGGTCTTAAGGGATGGCAAAAGGCCATTTATGAAAGGTTTTATAATGGGTTTCGCGTTTTTTGCCACTCTACTCTACTGGGTTCCTTTCTCTGATGTGGAAAACGCGGTTGTCCCGCAGGTAATGTTTGGTTCTTTTGTTTTAGTCGTATATCTTTCTACTTTTTTCGGTCTTTCTGCTATTTTATATAATAAATTAAACTTCCTGGGTTATACCTGTTTGTTTCCCATTGTTTTCGCGGGATTAGAATTCGCGAGAAGCCTGTCTTCTGTTTGGGGTTTTCCCTGGGGAGCTATCGGCTTTTCTCAAAGTAATTTGATCCATCTGGTCCAGTTCGCGGCTATCGGAGGATTGCCTCTTGTTACAGTATGGGTTCTTTTTATAAACGTATTTGTATATTTATTTTTTATCGATATCCGCTCGGAAAAAAGAAAAAAAAGGATTTACTTATGCGTTTTAGTCTTTTTGTTGATAATTCCTTTGGTATATTCTGAAATAATACTCAAGAGAGAAAATTCAAGCGTAGAATATAAAAGCATAGGAGTCATACAGCCCAATGTATTGCCACGAGACAAAAGAAGTAGTGATGTTGGCAGGTTAAAACAAATAAAAAAAGTTGTACACATGAGCCCTTCTGCGGATTTATACGTTCTTCCGGAAACCGCGTCTCCGTTTTCTCTGTCCGGTAGTCCTGACGCAGAAGTTTTTTTTAGTAATCTTGCGAAAGATAAAAATGCTCCTATTATTACCGGGACACTCGACTACAAAAGAAAGGGAAAGAAGATTATATATTATAATGCCGCTGCAGTAGTCGATTCATCCGGAGTAAAAGGAATTTATAGGAAAATTTTTCTTGTTCCCTTTGTAGAACGATTACCTTTTGATGATGTGCTTCCAAAATTAAGGGATATCAATTTAGGGCAAGGGGGTTTTACTCCGGGTTCGGAATTTACCGTTTTTGAAGAAAGGGGTATAAACTTTTGCGTTTATATTTGCTTTGAAGCGATTTTCTCTCAACTCATAAGAGAGTTTGTCAATAACGGAGCCGAGCTGCTTATTAATATTACAGAAGATGGGTGGTTTGGTGTGACGAGTGGACCCTATCAGCATGCTCAAATGGCGGCTTTTCAATCAATAATATTCAGAAGATCTCTTGTGAGATCCGCGAACACAGGGGTTTCTTTTGTATGTAGTCCCTTCGGAGAAATTTTAAAAAAAACAAAAACCTTTAAGGAGGGTTTTATTGTTTGTGAAGTTCCTTTAATGAAAGGGAAAACCGTTTACGCTAAAATTGGAAATACCTTTGGATGGGTA
>CAYWUC010000295.1:0-6905 GCA_964461395.1 uncultured bacterium | reverse complement strand
TTTGTTTCCCTGTTTGTCGCTCAGATTAAGTTTTAATCCGTGTTTGCCTTTTGAGATTTCCTCTGGATGTTCAAAAATCAGTCTTTTCTTCTGTGGGTCGTACCTGAAAACGGTTTGCTTATCATCGATTAATGTCTTGATAGAATAAAAATCCACGCCGGATAATGAATCCCAGAGATTAATCTGGAGAGGGGTTCTTGAAGAAAAGTATTTGCTTTTTAAAGAAACAACCGGCGGCATTGAGTCTTTCAATATACCGAAGGACCCCAGATGATCTATAAAAGCGATCAGATAATTCCCTTCTCTTTTAGAAGAACAAAGACTCCAGCCCCAATCACTTTTTTCGTAAAGAGAATAGAGTTTTTCACCTCCCGGAACTTTTATTTTTATTTTGACTTTTTCCTTTAAAGGGATTGGAGGCTCCCAGCTCCAGGTAGTATCTTCATCCGAATTCACTCTAACTGCTATAAGCTTAGAATTAATTTTATCTCCCTTATTTAAATTTAACTGACACTTACCATCAGGAGATTTCAAATTTGTAAATTGTTTCTTTGTAAAATTCCATATAGCTATGGAATCACCGGACTGTAGAAACGCCTTAGTTTTATTTAAATCATACCATTTATGCGATACTTTAAACCCATACGTTTCAAAAATTATTCTATCTGTATCCGAATCTTTTATTTTAATCTTTTCTTTACCTTCCAAATCCAACAACTTAATAACCAACCGGCTCATATTCTCGGACCCATCATACACTTCGACAGTATAATATCCCCTATCCTCGCCGGTTATCACCCCATCTTCTCCCTCAAAGAAAGACAAACTGTTACCCGGAATAGTAAATAGTCTTTTAAATTTCCTGCCGGTCCTCATCCTGTATTCAAAATCATACATAAACCTTGAATCTTTATAATTCGAGTAGGAAAATCTATCTATATATTCCCTTCTTATTAACAATTCATTTTTATATAACTTGCTTTCTTTGAATCCAAGCCTCCCAGATTTCGCGTTAACTCTATCAACAGTTTCTATCTCTATGCCAACTCTGCCTTCGACAAAAACTGAAACAGTATCAGCAACAGGCTCAAAAATTCTTCCAACATGAGAACCAAAAACTTTTGAAGCCTCATCCATAGGGATAAAACGGATAGCCTTAATAACCGGCGGAACGGTATCAGGAACGCTAAAACCTCGAATAAAAGGATCGATAGGATTATTATTCTTATCTCTTAACTCAAAATGAAGATGAGGGGCAGAACACCCGGAACGTCCCGTGTACGCTATAACTTTACCTTTACTAACAGGTATTTCTCCTTCTTTAAACCAGATTTCTACAGCATAAGAACCCTTAAGCAGCTGCTTATTACGCACTGTATGCCTTAAAGTAGAATAAAAATCGGAAAGATGAGCATAAACATATATTTCCCCCTGCCAGCTTTTAACATATACGACTTTCCCGTAACCCCAGGGAGAAACCTTTACTCTCATAACCCATCCATCGACAACAGAATAGACTTTTTCACCTATTTGCTTTGTAGGAAGATCTATCCCGGCATGAAGATGCCCGCTCCTCCATTCTCCAAAAGACGAAGCAAGCCCTTCTCTCTCAGTAAGCGGCCACACAGAACCGCTACCAGAAGAAAAAATAACCATTAAATAGACAAAACCCCAAATACCCATAAAAACTAATTTAACAAAAAAGAACGCCAGCGCAACAAAGAAAAACCTTAAACTAAGTCGATAACACACAACTCCTAGCCAAAATTATAAAAATTAAACACAAACAAAGCTGTAAAAAAAAATATACTTAAGTACTCTAAATTTTACTCAAATTATGGCCCTTGGATTTCTATCTGTTTGGAAAACAATCTCTTAAGTCTGGAATGTTTTTTGTATTGTTAAATATAAACAACAAATTATAAATAATTATGAAAGAAGTATTAATTGTCGACGATTTTACGCCGACATTGCAATCTATAAAATCTTATTTATCCGGCAAATATCCGGAAGAAATCGCGGTATACCTGGCGGAAAATGGGGAAGAAGCTACAGAGGTGCTTAATGCCAATGAAATAGATCTGGTAGTAACAGATATAGGAATGCCGGTGATGGACGGACTTGACTTGCTCGCCTACATGAGCAAAAAACATCCGGAGATTCCCGTTATTATTATGACTTCCTTTGGAACCCCACAGATAGAGGAACGCTTAAAAAAGCTCAATGCTTTTCTTTATCTTGAAAAACCGTTCGATATACAAACACTCGAAGAAAAAATTTTAGAAGGGCTAAAAGCCGAAACAGAGGGACATATAAAAGGATTTTCTCTCCCTTCTTTCCTGCAGCTTATTCAAATGGAATCCAAAACATGTACTCTAAAAGTCTTCTACGATGGCAATAAAGCGGCTCTACACTTCAAAGACGGCATTTTAACAGGAGCCAAAACACCTGATAAAACAGGTAGGGAAGCGGCACTGGAGATTTTATCTCTGGAAAAAGCCGAAATAGATATCGACGGAAAATGCAGAAATACCGAACCCACTATAGACACACCCCTACATTACCTTCTTTTAGAAAGCGCCCGTCTGCAGGATGAGAAAAATAAGGAAAAGACGGAAATCGATATTCTCCAGGATGAAATTGAAAAAGAAATTGAAAATGAATTGTTTTCTTTATTGAATCTTAATATAACAGACGGAAAAGAACTTTTAAAGAGCGAACAAAGCTTCCAGTAAAACTCTTTTCTCTTCTAAAAAACCACTCTCAAAAATTATTTATAAATCGAGCTCTTAGCTTTCGGCTTTTAGCTGTTGGCTAAAAAACAAACTAAAAACACGTTAAATTTTTTACGCAATCAATTAATGGGAGCAGAATATCCTCAGTTTAAGATAAAGTTTAGAGTTTTACATTCCGAGTAAAAAAACAAAAAAATCCAAATAAACCCACGGTTAATTTCTGGTTTGCAGGTCTAAGGCTACGCTAAAAGCTAAAGGCTAACAGCTATTAGCTCAGGGCTCTTTTTAGAAATAGGGGCAGGGACTGGCATATAGCCATTGACAAAAACACCCTCAATATATACTCTAATTTAATTCAAATTCCTTAAAGCGGAGGAGATTATGGTAAAATGCGGAGTCATCGGTGTAGGACATATGGGGAAACATCACATTCGCATATTGTCAACAATGAAGGACATAAAGTTTGTGGGAATTTCCGAGATCAAACAGGAAACAGGAAAAAAATTAGCAAAAACATATAACTGCAGTTTTTTCTCCGATTACGCCGACCTTTTAAAAGAAACAGACTGTGTTTTCATCGCTACACCAACCAATACCCATAGAGATATTTCAATTAAAGCATTTGATTCCGGGAATCACGTATTTATAGAAAAACCGATTTCCCTCGATTTAAAGGAAGCCGATGAAATAATTAAAACGGCAAAAAAAACCAAACTTCTCTTACAAATTGGGCATATAGAACGTTTTAATCCCGCTATTCTTGCCGCGAACAAAATCATTAAAAATCCTCTTTTTATCGAAGCACACCGCTTTTCTCCTTTTTACGGCAGAGGTATCGATGTTTCTGTCGTTTTAGATCTCATGGTACACGATTTGGACATAATTCTTAACGCGGTAGATTCCCCATTAAAAACCATATCCGCCGGCGGTGTGCCTGTTCTCACAGACAATGTGGATATTGCAAATGCCCGACTGGAATTTGAAAACGGAGCAATAGCAAATATAACTTCTTCCCGGATTTCTCTTATGAAAGTCCGAAAAATCCGCTTCTGGCAAAAATATTCATATGTTTCCGTCGATTGTCTTAATAAAAAGTTAAATGTCTTTCATAGAGAGATCAAAAATGGCAAACCGGAAATCAGAGAGGAAGAAGTCCATGTATCAACTGAAGAACCATTACTTCTTCAAAATAAAGCCTTTATCGACGCCTGTCTGGGGAAAAAGTCCATTCAAGTAGAACCTGAACAGGCAAGAAATGCTTTAGCCCTCTCCCATCAAATTTTAAGGGAAATAAAAAAAAGAGCCCAAAAAGTAAATTTAAATCTAACGTCAGAATAAAACTTATAATGAAAGCTTTATTTATAGCCGGTGAAGCCTCGGGAGATTTACACGCTTCCAACCTGATTCTTGCTTTAAAAAAACAAAACCCTGAAATAATTTTTTTTGGTATCGGCGGCAGAAAGATGGAAGAAGCCGGAACCACAATCATATACGCATCTGAGAATATAAGCGTTGTAGGATTTAGCGAAGTTCTTGCAAAAATTTCAAAAATAAAAGAAGCAAAAAGACAAATTGCAAACTGTGTAAGACAAAATAAATTCGATTTTGCCGTAACAGTCGATTTTCCCGGATTCAATATTTCCCTGGCGCGTTCGTTAAAGAATATGGGCATACCTGTTTTCTATTTCATTACACCACAGGTATGGGCATGGGGAAAATGGAGGAGTAAAAGCTTATCTAAATATTTTAAACATTTATTTGTAATCTATCCTTTCGAAAAAAAATTTTTCCTTAAAGAAAAAATAACCTCTTCCTTTCTCGGTAATCCCCTACTGGACATCGTTAGGTGCGAAAAAAAACTAAAAAAGGAAGATTTGCCCGAGGGAAAACCTCTAATCGCGATCTTACCCGGCTCCAGAAAATCTGAAATCAAAAGACTACTTATACCCATGTTAAGAGCATTTAAAATATTCAGCAAAAAACACCCTGAAAGCAAAGCGGTGGTTGCTCTTCATGAAAAGAATCATATTCCTTTAGTTGAAAGAACCCTGATGGATTTTTCAAGAGAAATTAAAATATTTTACGGAAAAACATACGATATACTAAAATGCGCGGATCTGGCAATTGCAAGTTCCGGAACAGCGACAATTGAAGCCGGCATTTTAGAAACCCCTATGGTTATAGTATACAAATTATCCTACTTTTCCTGGTTTATCTCAAAAATTTTAGTTAAGTCGAAATATTTCGGGCTTATAAATATTCTTTTCTCCGAGAAAATAGTCCCGGAACTTATCCAGAAAGAGGTAAATCCGAGGAGAATCGATAAAGAACTGGAAAACGTCTACGAAAACAGAAGAAATATTAAGAAAAAATTAAACAAAATACCTTCGATGTTAGGTGAAAAGGGAGTTTATGATAGGGTCGCTTGTGAAATCCTTTCTATGGTTAAGTGAACCTTTTCTGGCAGCGCTTTTAATACGAATATTAGGAGCAACCTGGAAAATAAAATTCAAAGGACTATCTCTCATAAAAAAATACTCTTCACAGGTACTTTATGTATTCTGGCATGAAAACATGTTACCCCCATTATTTACGCACAGAGGAAGAAAAGGGGGAGTTATAGTGAGCCCCAGCAGAGACGGAGAACGTATAAGCAGAGTATTAAAACTTCTGGGCTTTAAAGTCTTTCGAGGGGACACAAAATCTGAAGGCGATAAGGCTTTAATAAAACTGATAAAATACGGTAATAAAGGTTTTGAAATAGCCATAACTCCCGACGGACCAAAAGGACCGAGAAGAAGAGCCAAAATGGGGGCTTTTCTTATAGCGAAAAGAACAGAAATTCCTATCTTAGCCGTAAGAGTAACAGCCAATAGAACCTTTAGATTTTCTTCCTGGGATAGATTTATGCTTCCCTACCCCTTTTCCAAAATAACAATAGAATTAAATGAATTTGACAAAAAATCAGGTAAAAAAGGGCTGGAAAATTTATTATCCTGAGACGAAGACTTTTATTATCGATAAAAACAATTAAATTTTATCCGGAAAATTCGAATTTTTAAACTGAAAATCATAGAGTTTTCTGTACAAACCATTTTTTCTTAATAACTCTTGATGTGTCCCTTCCTCTGTAATACGTCCTCGATTCAAAACGATAATTCTATCCGCGTTTATAACGGTTGAAATTCTATGAGCTATTATTACTGCTGTTCTGCCACTTAAAAGTTCTGCCATAGCATCCTGAATCAGTTTTTCAGACTCGGCATCGAGAGAAGAAGTTGCTTCATCCAGAATTAAAATAGGGGCATCTTTGAGCAAGGCTCTTGCAACAGCTATTCTCTGTTTTTCTCCTCTGGATATTCTACCACCTTTTTCTCCTATTAATGTATCCAAACCTTCCGGCAGACCGGTAACGAAATTTTCTAAATGACTCTTTACGAGCACATCTTCTATTTCTTTCTCTGAGGCATTTATTTTACCATACTCAATATTGTTTTTAACGGTATCATTAAACAATACCGCATCCTGTGTCACCATTCCGATTTTACTCCGAAGACTATCAAGAGTATATTCTTTTATATTTTTCCCATCTATTTCTATTTTGCCCTCCGAAGGATCGAAAAATCTTGGAATTATCTGGACAAGAGTAGTCTTACCGGACCCGGAAGGTCCGACTATGGCAACGGTTTCCTTTTTCTTTATTTCAAGGGTTACATCTCGCAGGGCAGTAATACCTTCATCATAATGAAAAGAAACATTAAAAAACTTGATAGAGGATTTGAAGGAATCCAAAATGATTATTCCTGAATCCTCCACTTTCTCATTCGCTTCGATAACCTCGAGAACGCTCTCCATAGAAGCCAGACCATGTTGAAGATCCCCATAAGCTAAATTTATCTGCCGTGAGGGCTGCTGCATCAAAACGGCACAACCTAAAAACATAAGAAATTTATCAGGAGTGATAAAACCTTTAAAAATAAGCATTCCTCCGACAATCAGGATAGCGCCCGCGAGAACAGCCCCTAAAAACTCCGAAGAGACAGGTAAAAATTCATGCATCAAATTGCTTTTAACATAATTCTTTCTGTATCTATCCGATTCTTTTTTAAATTTATCGACTTCATATTTTTCCATTCCGAATAACTTTATTATTCTTATACCATAAAGCAT
>CAYWUC010000294.1:0-12166 GCA_964461395.1 uncultured bacterium | reverse complement strand
GGTCCGGGTATAGCAGCTCAGCTTTCTATACCTCAGATTACTTTTGTTAGAAAAATAGATGAAATTTCAGAAAAAAATATTAAAGCAGAGAGGATGGTTGAAGGTGGCTATGAAGTTATTTCTTCTCCTTTACCTCTTTTGCTTACGGTAGTAAAAGAGATAAATGAGCCCAGACTTCCAACTTTAAAAGGAAGGCTGAACGCAAAGAAAGCCCAGATAGCACACTGGGGTCCCGAGGATATAGGCGCGGATAAAGATAAGATCGGGATGAATGGATCCCCTACAATGGTTGATGAGATTTATACGCCGGATCTTTCAAAAGACGGCAAAATTTATACAATCGATCAATTAGGCGAAGCGGCGGAAGAGATTGTAAAGAAACAAAAAGAAATGGGGCTTATTTAATGGGTATTCGAGTAATTAAAGACAAATGTACCGGATGCGGTATCTGTTTTAAAATATGTCAGTATGGTGCAATTGATATAACGAAAGAGGTGCATACACTTGCTAACGGTAAAAAAGCTAAAAAAATTGCGATTATCGATCTCGAAAAATGCACTCTTTGCGGCGAATGTGTTAAACCATGTCCCACAGATGCTATAGAGTTAAAAACTAAAACTCACGAATTTGAAGGTAAAGAAAATTATAAGGATGTGATGGTCTTTGCCGAACAGCGAAGAGATGAACTTGAAGGAGCCGCGTTCGAACTTATCGGAAAAGGTAGAGAATTGGCTGATAAACTCGGGGTAGACCTCTATGCTCTTCTTTTGGGTAAAGACCTGAAAGGTAAGCCGGAAAAACTGATTGCATCAGGCGCAGATAAGGTAATTGTTATAAGTGATGATTCTTTAGTTAATTTTTTACCGGAGCCTTATACAAATATTTTAATAGATATAATTAAAAAATATAAACCTTCTATTTTCCTCGCCCCTTCTACGACGCAGGGAAGAGCTCTCCTTTCAAGAGCCGCAGGTAAAATTTACACCGGGCTTACAGCCGATTGTACCGGTTTGGATGTCGATTCTGAGGGTAATTTAC
Source organism: uncultured bacterium (assembly GCA_964461395.1). Lineage (GTDB taxonomy): Bacteria > Hydrothermota > UBA3072 > UBA3072 > UBA3072 > JAFGHJ01. The sequence goes on along the minus strand of CAYWUC010000294.1, from coordinate 11,128 downwards.
TGCAAACCAGACCCGCTTTCGGAGGTTCTATTAAGGCAAGAATTCTAACTCCCAACATGCGACCTCAGATGGCAACGGTGCGTCCCAAAGTATTTAAACCCCTGGAGGAAGATACTAATAGAAAGGGAGAGATTATCGAAGAGAAAGTATCGGAGGAGTTATTAAAGAGTACTACTAAATTCGAGAAATGGATTGAAGATACAACTTCGGCCATTTCAATAGAAGATGCTGATATAATTATTTCCGGAGGGAGAGGGTTGGGATGCAGTGATAATTTTAAAATTTTATTTGAATTGGCTGAGGTTTTGGGAGGTGCTGTAGGTGCCTCGCGACCTACGGTCGATGAAGGATGGATTCCGTATTCCCATCAGGTCGGGCAGACAGGTAAAACGGTGGGTCCTAAATTATATATAGCTGTTGGAATAAGCGGTGCTATTCAGCACCTGGAGGGTATGAGGAGTTCTGACTTTATTATTGCTGTAAATAAGGATCCTGATGCTCCTATATTCAAAGTCGCGGATGTTGGGATCATAGGAGATCTGTTTGAGGTAATTCCCAAATTAAAAGAAAAACTAAAAAGAGCTATAAATGGCTGAGAAAATAAGAAACAGTTCCATCGTTGAAGAGTTAGAGAAGGCTTATTTAGATTACTCTATGAGTGTAATCGTTGGAAGGGCTCTCCCCGATGTTCGTGATGGACTGAAACCCGTCCATCAAAGAGTGCTTTATGCTATGAGCAAGATAGGATTGACTTCGAGCTCTTCATTTAAAAAGTCCGCTACTGTTGTAGGTGAAGTTCTCGGCAAATATCATCCTCATGGCGATATGGCTGTTTATGATACGATTGTCCGTATGGCGCAGGATTTCTCCCTGCGTTATCCTCTGGTCGACGGGCAGGGCAATTTCGGTTCCATAGATGGTGATAACGCTGCTGCGTATCGATATACGGAAGTCAGGATGTCAAAAATCGCGGAGTTGATGCTCCAGGATATTGATAGGAATACTGTAGATTTCGTTCCCAATTTCGACGCTTCGCTTACGGAACCAACGGTTTTGCCTTCGGCGTTTCCCAATCTTCTTGTGAATGGTTCCAGTGGAATAGCTGTTGGAATGGCTACCAATATACCTCCTCATCAGTTGGGGGAGGTGTGCGATGGGGTTATCGCCCTTATTGAAAACCCCGAGTTGGAAGTTAAAGATTTAATGGGATGGATTAAGGGCCCGGATTTTCCGACACGCGGTATAATAGTTGGGGATAAGGGATTAAGAGAAGCTTATCATACTGGTTCCGGGAAAATCGAAGTACGCGCTAAACTTCATTTCGAACCCGAAAGCCACGGCAGGGAGAAAATAATAATAACGGAAATACCTTATCAGATAAATAAAGCCACTTTACTTGAACAGATTGCGGAGAGAGTTAATCAGGGCAAAATACCGGGTATTTCCGATATGCGTGATGAGTCGGATCAAAGCGGGATAAGAGTGGTCCTCACGTTAAAGAAAACCGCGGATTCAAACACTGTTTCCAAAAGGCTTTTGAAATATACCAGTTTAAGAAGAACTTTCGGAATAATACTTCTCGCTATCGTAAATGGTGTGCCCAAAATGTTAAACTTAAAAGAGCTTCTTCAGTATTATATCGATCATAGAAGGGAAGTGATTCGGAGGAGATGTGAATATGATCTCGATAAAGCCGAAAAAAGAGCTCATATTCTTGAAGGTCTTTTAAAAGCGCTCGACCAGATTGATAAAATAATCGAAACTATTAAAAAATCAAAAAATAGAGAAGAAGCACAGGCAAACCTTATTAAAGTTTTCGAATTCAGCACAGAGCAGGCTGACGCGATACTCAATATGAGATTATCCAGATTGACTTCTCTTGAAAGAAATAAGCTTGTAGATGAATACGAAGAAAAGATAAAACTTATAGAGATGTTGAAAAGTATACTTTCTTCCGCTAAAAGATTAGACGCGGAGATTATTAAAGAACTTAAAGAAGTAAAAGAAAAGTTCAATGATAAGAGGAGAACGGAGATATTCGGAGGTACTGTAGAGAGCCTTTCGGATTCCGATATTGACCTTGTTAAAGAGGAAGATGTCGTAATTACCATTACAAAGAAAGGATATGTTAAGAGAATTCCTTTATATACATACAAACAGCAGGGACGGGGAGGCGTAGGTATAATAGGGGCTTCAATAGGCGATGCTGATTATGTTAGTTCTCTTCTTGTGGAATCAACTCACGACCGGATGCTGCTTTTTACCAATGTGGGGAAATGCTATCCGCTTAACATATATCAGATTCCTGAATCGAGCAGAACTTCCAGGGGTGTGTCTCTCGCCAGTATGTTAAATCTTGATAGAAGTGAAATCCCTCAGGCTGTTATCACTTTGAGAGAGATGGAAGAGAGCGATAATGTTATTCTGGTTACTAAGAAAGGAATAATTAAGAAAGTAAAACTATTAGATTTTGCCAATGCTCATTCTGGCGGAATAATCGCTCAGAGAATGAAAGAGGGAGATGAATTATTTGCCGCTGAAAAGGTAGAAAAAGGTAATAGGGTATTTCTCGCGTCGAGTCACGGACAGGTGATTAAATTTGACGAGAGTATTATAAGGCAGATGGGTAGGACTGCTCAGGGCGTGATCGGTATGAATATTCCAAATGGCGAGAGTATTATCTCATGTGTAATGGGTGATGATAAAATAAAAGACCTTGTATTTGTATCGGATGATGGATACGGCAAAAGAGTCGATGCTTCGGAGTTCAGAAAAACCAATCGAGGTGGTAAAGGTGTTAGGGGAATGAAAATTACCAAGGGTAGAAGACTTCAGAGAATGGTTGGAGTAAGCGGAGAAGAAGAATTAATGGCGATTTCGGAAGCCGGTAAGATTATAAGGCTTAATGCCGATGGTATCAGCAAACAGCACCGTAATACCCGTGGAGTTAAAGTCGTATCGATAAAAGGAGAGGATAAGGTAACGGATATTGCGATAGTAACGGATTAATGGAAATCCTGAAGGTGGATTTCTACTCCGGAAGTAAGAGTGATGAATATCCTAAGAAAATATACACTACTTCAGGAACGATATCGGTTGATAAAATCATAGAAACTAAGTTGGAAGAGGATTTCAATTCTAAAAACAGGACGAAAATCTTTGTTTTTCAAAGTCAAGAAAAAGTTTTTTATCAACTTAAAGTAAAACAGGGAGTTTTCAAATTAAAGCAAATGGAAATAGGGGAGGAGTAATTTCTTATGAGTAAAGTTACAAAGAAGGCTTCGATAATATCTCCTTATAGAGGAAAGTTAATCGATTTGACTGTAAAAGGAGAAGAAAGAGATGCATTAATCAGGAAGGCTAATAAATTGGATTCTATACAGTTATCCTCCCGTTCTCTTTGTGATCTGGAACTTCTCGCTACAGGCGGTTTTTCTCCTCTCGATAGATTTATGGGTGAGGAAGACTATCATGGGGTTGTAAAAGAGATGCGACTGGCGGATGGTACTTTTTTCCCCATGACTATAACTCTTCCTGTTTCGGATTTTTCGGATAAAAATTTAGGGAAAGAAATTGCCCTTCGCGATTCGAGAAATGATTTGATAGCAATAATGAAAGTGGAAGAAATCTATGCCAGCGATCCTGTTAATGAAGCAAAATATGTTTATGGTTCGACCGATGCGCGCCATCCTCTGGTGGCTGAGCTCCATAGTTGGGGAGACAAATATCTGTCCGGTGCTCTTAAGGTTTTGAATCTTCCGAAACATTATGATTTTAAAGAATTACGTTTAACTCCGGCACAAGTAAGGGGTTTACTTTCTAAGACCGGGTGCGGTAATGTGGTTGCTTTTCAAACGAGAAATCCCATGCACAGGGTTCATGAAGAACTTACAAAGATTGCGGCTAGACGGATCGATGGCGCGCTACTTATTCATCCGGTTGTTGGGCTTACAAAGCCGGGAGATGTAGACCATTATACACGTGTCAGAAGTTACAAAGGGCTTTTCGAAAAATATTACGATAAGAAGAAAACCGTACTCAGTTTATTGCCTCTCGCGATGAGAATGGCAGGTCCCCGGGAAGCCCTGTGGCATGCCATAATAAGAAGAAATCACGGGGCGAATCATTTTATTGTGGGCAGAGATCATGCCAGTCCCGGAAACGATTCTAAGGGTAAGCCTTTTTACGGTCCTTACGAAGCTCAGGAATTGATGAAACAGTACGGTGAGGAAATCGGTGTAAAAATGGTTTCTTTCAATGAACTCGTTTATTTACCCGAGGAGGACCGTTATGAAGAAAGAGATCAGGTCAAAAAAGGAGTAGAAATCGCGAAAATCTCTGGTTCGGCGGCAAGAGCCGCTATCGCTAAGGGAGAAAAACCTCCGAAGTGGTTTATGCGAGCGGAAGTCGCCGAGATCCTTAGAAAAAGACATCCCGCGAAACATGAGCAGGGTTTTTGTATATGGTTTACCGGTCTTTCCGGAGCGGGAAAATCAACGATTGCCAATGACTTTGTCGAAATGATGGCGGAATATGGAAGAGATGTTACTGTGCTCGACGGAGACGTCGTCCGTACGCATCTTTCCAGGGGGCTCGGTTTTTCGAAAGAAGATAGAGATACCAATATTTTGCGTATCGGTTTTGTTGCCTCGGAAATTGTTCGCCATAACGGAGTAGTTGTTTGTGCCGCGGTGAGCCCTTACAGGGATGCCAGAAACGAAGTAAGAAATATGGTCGGGGACGATAAATTTCTCATGGTTTTTGTCGATACCCCGCTCGAGGTTTGTGAAGACAGGGATCCGAAAGGTCTTTACGCTAAAGCTTTAAGAGGGGAAATAAAAAACTTTACGGGTATCGATGATCCCTATGAGAGACCTATCGATCCGGAAATAATTGCCGGTACGGTAAACAAAAAACCGGAAGAAAACGCGCTCGACATAATCAATTATCTTAAGAAAGAGGGATTTTTAGTTTAGTAGAAACCACAGATTATCACAAGATTTTTTGTTTGTTTTACACCCCCACCCAAAAAATTCACACGTAGAACACGTAGTGTTTATAGTTTTTTGTTCTAACCGACACCCTGGACCTGGTGTCTAAATTAGGCCACGGATTGACATGGATTTTTTATTTGTTTTTTACTACTTGTTGTTCTCTAATTCTTACTCACTATCCATCTTGACATTTATAATGTGATTTAGTAAAATAGATAAGATAAAATGAAGTAAAGGACGGAGTGATTTACACAGAAAAAAACAAGGAGGTAAGTATGGTGAGATGTAGCATATGCGGAACAGATTATGAAGAAAGTCTGGCTCTTTATGCAGGCAATGAATTAAGGGTTGCAAGTTGTCGCGCATGTCCGGTCGACAATATATACGCAGTTTGCGAGAAATGTGAAAACATTGATAAAATTGAAAGGGATTCTTGTCCCGGCTGCGGAAACTGGAATATGTGGGAAATTCGTAAAATGGTTCCTGTGGAGCAATAATTGCCGCGAAGATACTAAGATAATTATCTACGGATTTGCTAATTCGAGAAATCCAATTGAAATAATTGACAAATAAAAGAATTCAAATTACTTTTAATGTAAAAAGGGGTAAATAATGTCAAACAATAAGACCCGATTTCGGAAAAAAACGATAAAATGGCATGTATTCATTAGTGTCGGTTTTTTCCTTTTCTCTATATTTTTTGTTTCATTTTCATTAAAAGCGCTACCTTCCGGTGGTCCCTATGGTCCAATCCAACAGACCTATAATTTGCCTGAAGTTACGGGTGCGATTTATTATGTGGCACCTGATGGGAAAGCCGACGATAAAGGAGAAACACTTTCTAAGCCAACGACAATTGAAAAAGCGATAGAAAAGGTAGTAACAGGAGACGCGATTGTTATGCGTGGAGGTACTTATCGTACAGGGAATCTGGTATTGAACCAGGGGATAACTATACAGGCTTATGCGGATGAAAAACCTGTTTTAAAGGGGACCTATATCGCAAAAGAGTGGCAGGATCTCAGGAATGGATTATGGAAGACTTCCTGGTCTCGTTTATTTCCCGCCGAGCCTCTCGATTGGTGGTGGATTGACTGGCATGGAAAAGAAACTCCTCTGCATCGTTTTAATAACGATATGGTTTTTATCGATGGGAAGTTTTTACAGTCGGTTGGATGGAGAGGTGAGGTCGACGAGAATTCCTATTTTATAGATTATGATAAAAGCGAAGTTTACATCGGAACAGAACCGAAAGACAGGCTGGTAGAAATTACCGCTTTTAATACTGCTATTTTAAGAACAACCGAAAAATGTCATGGTAAGATTTCAGACGGAAAAGGACCGGTAATTCGCGGAATTACTTTTACACAGTATGCCAAGCGAGCGATTTTTGTTGAAGGAATATTCCCTCGGGGTTTATTCGATGAGTCCGAGCATGGGAAGGAAGTGATGGGTACGACTTTAGAAAACTGTGAAATTTCTAACTGTTCACGGGTGGCAGCCAGGCTCAGAGGGGACAGTTTAATTCTCCGGCATTGCAAAATTAGCAACACCAGTACAGAAGGAATATACATCGAGGCTTCGAATGATGTTCTTTTAGAAAAGAATATATTTACTAAGAATAATATCGAAAGACTTACAGGATATTTCCCCGCGGCGGTGAAGATTTTCAATCAATCTTACCGTGTTACCTGCCGGGATAATCTTATTATCGATCTTCCGTATTCAAACGGTATCTGGTACGATGTAGGTAATGTAGACGGAGTTTTTGTCGACAACTGGGTTCAGGATGTTGGCGTTATGGAAGGGGGGGAGGCGGAAAAACCTTTCTGGATGGGCGAAAACGGGTTTTTCTTCGAAATATCAAAAGGGGCAATTTGTGCTGGGAACGTTTTCGTTAATTGTGAACATGGTATTTACGTTCTCAACAGTTCAGGCGTTCAAATATACAATAACACAATCGTAAATAGTGCAGTAATGATTGGGAGAACTCCAAGAAGCGCGGAAGGAGATCATTTTGGCTGGCATCCGAGTACAGGTCCGGACGTCGACGAAAGGTATGGTCATATATTTGTAAATAATCTGATTGCTGTCGATGAAAATTACTACAAATCACTTTTTGTTACTTTTCAAACTCCGGATCTCTGTAAAAAGCTTAACAAACCGCAATTGGATAAGCTGGATAATAACGTGTACGTTCGAACACCGGGCAATAAATCTCATCCGTTGATACTCTGGAGTCCGGCGAAAAATAAAGGTTGTTATAAAGAAATCGAGGCGTTATCGGATTTACATAAACTGCATTCGGAATTTTCAAGGTATAGTAGAAATTTAGTAAATTATGATGGTCCATTATTTAAGAGCTGGAAGCTTGGTAATTTTGAGTTATTGAGTGAGTTTACGGGTTCTAAAGTCGGGACTAAGTTGCCGGATGAAATACGGGAACTCCTTGGAATCTCTGAAGAAGGCGTCCCATTTGTGGGAGCTTTCCCGCCGAATCCTTAAAATTCCAAGTACTGCTTATCGACATAAAAAATAAAATAGAGTGGAGCTTATTAGTATTAAAGGGATTTTCATTAACCATCCTGTTGTAAACTGTTTTTTGACATGAAATTTTATCGAATCCGGTGTTAATTTCTTATTTAGTTTCAAAAAGCCGGGTCTCCATTTTGTCAGCACCAATAAATCTATTATAAAAGCATCATAGAAATCTAAAAGGAGTAGCAATAAAAAATTCATTAACAAGACCCAAATATATTTTATCTGTTCCGTATTTCTGAAAACAAAATAATCAAAAGCTAAAAAAAATATCAGTATAAGTATCAGCATAATTAAAAAAGATAGGAACCCCGTAAAGGACATTTTTTTATTTAATGTGCCGTCTTTCTTTCTGCTTTTATATACAATGCCGGTACGGAAAACTGCCAGAACAATTATATTTAATAAAAAAACTCCGATTAAAAACCAAATTGTTGTATTTATAATAATATTCGCTTTGATTTACCTGTTTTTAATTTTATCTCCTTAAATTTTTTAGTTTTTCTTTATCCTTCTTTTTTAGCTTCTCAGTCGCGGGAGAGAATGCGATCGATGATATTTTCTTAATGTTATTCTCAAGATATTTTAATGTTTCTTTCGGATATACCTGGTATAATTCCTTTAAAGACCATCCAACGCCTTTTTGAACGTAGTATTCCTTATCATCTAATAATCTATCTATAAACTTTATTATTGTATCATAAGGAAGCACTACCTTTTTAGTCCTGCTGAAATAAAGAAGGCTTACGACCGATTGTCTCCTATCCCAGGAATTAGTCGATTTATTCCATTTCTCAAGCTGCGGTAATACCTCATCCGGAATTACTTCCAGGATTTTTGTATAGATTTTAGCCATCCCGTCACAGGAACCCCAGTTATCTACCGTTTTTTGCCAGTGTTTTATCGTTTTCCATGAATTGAGTAGAAATTCTTTATCTTTCATCTTTGATTCTAAATAAAAGAATGGTTGTATGCCGGTCCATGCGTCAGGTGAATTTTTCCAGATATAATCCCATATTTTTAGTTGTTCGGATTGTGTTAGTTTTGAAAATGAATATCCCCGTTTAAAAAGTTTCCTATGCGCGGGAGCAGTCTTTGGTGTTTTACTTACTTTTTTCTCAACCTCTGTTAAACACTTTTTTAAATATTTTTCGTCCATAAAAAACTACCAGATACCGGGGAACAGGCGGGAACGGGTTTTTTGCATATATTCCTTATATCCGTCTAAATCTCTCGCGAGGACTTTTTCCTCATTCAGGATTCTTGCCACGATAACGGGTATTATCAATATCATAGGGATTATTGCCCAATAAGATCCCAACGCGAGTGGTGATAATATATACATCAGTAAGACCACCGAATACATGGGATGACGAACCTTTGCGTACGGTCCGCTTGTGATGACTTTTTGTTCCGGTTCGACTTCAACAATCCGGGAAGCATAGGGGTTTTCTTTGAGTACCAGAAAAAATATTCCGTAGCTAATTAATACAGAAATGTCCGAAATGACCACTACTACAGCCGGTACATTCGACCACCCGAAACGGTTGTCGAAGCCCGGAAGCAGGAAGGAGATAAGGAATGGGATGTACGAAAGTTTGATAATCAGTTTTTGCTCCGCTTCTTTTTCTTTCATCTTCATTCTGCGGGCAAGCAAATCGGGCTCATTTTTGATTAAATAGATAAAAACAAAAAACATGGGGATAAAGAGAGTGGACATATACGCCCAGGCTTCCCAGTACGCGAAAGTCCCAGCCGGAATAAAAAACATAGCTGCCAGTACAATAATACCTGTCAGTAAACGTATGGATACCGTTATTATTAAATTCCCTTTCGAAATTTGTTCATTTGACTTTTCCATACTTTAAATTTTAGATATTGCCAGTGGTTTGTCAAGTATATATGCTTACAATAATATAGAAAACCCTTTGCTTATCAGTGTGAATTCACAGCTAATTTTTTGTGGGGTTGAAGAAAATACAATATTTAATTTTTCTTTGTGCCTTAGTGTCTAATGTAAAAATTTGTTTTCTTTATAAATCTCTATCAATTCATTTAAATTCTTATCCGGATTGTTCATGAGATTTGCTATCTCATCGAGTACTTTTAACCGCTGTGGGTCTACTGTGCTGATATTGTTACTCAAAAATTGGCTTACGGGGTATTCCCAATATAAAGGTTCATATCCAAGTACACATAAGAAATCCTGGTAGATTGTGCCGAGAATCATGATCTCTCCCCATGTATCCGGGACTCCGTATTTGTTCGGGTCTTCTATTTCTCCGTTTCTAAATTTAATCCAGGCTTCGTTTCCTGTTTCGAATTCCCCTCTCGGAAAATCCACCATTTTCCTGTCCGGGTCAACATACATCCACCGTTTTGTTTTTTCGTTCCACACTTCGCATATTGCATGACTAATATGCAAATCCGTTCCGGGCGCCAGGTAGGGAGCAAAACCATACCGAAGTCTAACGGGAATGCCTCGAGATTTCAGGATGGAAGCGAAAAGTATGGAATGGTAACGGCAGGTGACGACTAAACGATTTTCAGGTTTTCTTTCAAAGCTAAGACCATTGGTGTCTAATGCCAATAAGCCTGCAAGTAATTTTTCGGCTGACGGAAATTTCCGATCTTCGTAATGCCTGTTTTCAGGTATAAGATTTTTATAGGGTTCTAAATCGACCGGGTGAATGAATTGACATTTAATGAGTTCGCATAGATCCTGCAGGGAATCGGATAGTTTTTCGAAAAGATAGTCATATTTTCCGGGGTTCGTGTATTTGCTATAATTTTTGTAAAAATCGAGAGTATTTTCCACTTTTTCAAGTTTGATGTTTTTTGGATTATCCGGAACACAGAAAATTAAAAGTAATGGGAATATAAATAAAAATCTTTTAAACATTTTAAAAATTCTCCTCATTTGAAAAAGTTTCGGCTGGTTTTTCATTTAAGATTTCCAGAGCTTCAAATGCATTTTCTTTTTTTACCTGAAGTCTTATCTCTGATGTTCCTGTTAAGTGATGATGACCCGATTTTGCCAGCATTTCATCGGGTAAAAAACATTCTATACCTTCCGATTCGATTCTGGACGCGACTAAATACGCGTCCATGAGCCGGTTAAATCTCGCGATCGTTATAAATTCATTTTCCATAATTCATTCCTTTGAAGTTAATATAAAAGAATATCGATTTTATTCAAGAAGATATTTACTTATCAGAATCTCTACGGTTACACGTAAGATTATTCAGGAGTTCCCAATAACCCTTCAACAGGTTCTTCTGTATCGTGCCATACGTTTCCGTAAGCCGTGATTTCTGTTGTATCGACATCATTAGACCAGATGCCATAGTGATAATTTCTTCCGAAATGATTATTAATAATAGTCAACCCTTCGAAAGTGCGACCCTCGTTTATTCTTGTATACAGAGTATAACCGCCGCCGAGTAGGAGATTGTCTTCGATTGTAATATTTCTTAAATTTCCCCAATTAGATTGAAAAAGAATACATGATGTTTGATCACTTGGGACATAGATGCTATTGTGTTGTATTAGAGCTTCACGTATTTGTCCCAGAAATTCCATTCCGTCACCTTTA
>CAYWUC010000293.1:0-9898 GCA_964461395.1 uncultured bacterium | reverse complement strand
TGGGATTTAATTAAAACAAATAAAAAATGGGATGGGTTATGTGATTCGTGTTATTTGTGTGATTCGTTGTTTCTAATTTTTGGGTTGTGGGGTGATTCTGTATTCTGGCTCCTGGCTTCTGACTTCTTTGTTCTCACGGCATCAACCCACCAAAAGTTTCTCTCCCGACTTTTAAATCGGGAATCTCCTTAAGCCTTAGACTTACACTATAATTCCAATCATCTCCAAAAGTATTAACCGATAAAATCAAATCCCAGCAATGCAAATCCCTTGTAAGGTTTATTCTTGAATTTGTTACTCTCCCCCTCTCAAAATCATAATGCGTTGACATACCGACTTTCCATTTTGGAGTTGGGTGAAAATCGACACCCATATCTGCCTGTTGAATTCTTTTACTTTCCGTAAAATTAATAGAATGGGTAAGATCTAAATCGAGGGGTTTTCCGCCAAATCCGGTAGTATATTCAAATCGAGTGTTGACTCTCTTATTTCCGAACTCTCTATCATACAAATTATATGAAGTAGAATAATCCTGATTGAAAGAGTTCCCCAATCGAAATGTTCCATTAATAGAAACGGGAGATAAACTATCGGTTTGAGGTCTATATTTACTGGAAAAATTGAGCTGCGCGAAATCATATTTCTTCTCACCAATTTTGCATTGAAATTGATTTTTAAGAGCAAAATTGACTGACTCGGATCCGCCTGGAACAGAGAAATTAGAAATCCTCAAAACATCATAATCACCGGGGTCGGGAGCATAAGAGAAAGAAACAGATGGGGTTATAATATGTCTGAATTTACTTATAAGCGGGATTCCAAAAACAGAAAGCCCGTAAATTCTTGTATTTAATGTCGCGCTTGTTTTCCAGTGATTAATAAAAATATCTTCATTTTCATAATAATCACTCTGTCCGGAAAGGTTAACCCCAATATTAAAAACTGAAAATTTTTTACTTAAATTTGATTCTCCCGAAAAACCTGAAGCCCAGTGACTGGTTTCGTCTCGTGTAAATTTATAGCGACTTGCAATATTAATATCTCCCAATTTCATACGGGGAAAAGTCATATTTAAAGATGGCCATCTTTTTTTTAACTGTTCGGTAGCCAGATTTTCCCGATAATCCATAACAATATTGGTTTTCGTATTTAGAATTTCACCGCTCCAGTACACATTATAATTAATTTCTTTTTGTAAAATACGCTCGACCTCACCGGGCTCATAATCCTTCACGAAATCATTATCGGATTCTATCTTAGTATCCACATTAACATTAATATTTCCAGGCAACTTAGAACGGCTGTCTGCCGAAGCAGACCATCTCTCTTCTCCACTCAATCTATCTTTAATATAATTACCATCGATATCACCCTCACTATAAGGAAGCAAATTCCATCGTCCTTTATTAATATCAAAACGAACACCAGTTCTTGTATAATAATTTAAATAACCAGTAATATCCGCATGCGGACCGAGTGTTTGATACCATCCTATTCTCTTTATATAGTTACCCGCATAAGAAGAAGTCCCAAAATCGGGTCTCAACAGTCCCGAAGATCTCTCCTTTTTTATAGACTGAAAGTAAAACGGTACAAAAAAAACAGGGATATCCTTAACCAGCAGAAAAACAGGTTCGGCTACAAGACTTTCGTCTATATTAATTCGCATTTTCGGAGAATAAAACCAAAAATGTGGTGGATCAAGTTCGCAAGTCGTATAATATCCGTTTTTTATCTTTAAAACATCCCCGTCAAAATACCTTATCCTCTCACCATAAAACCATCCGTCTTCCGCCTCGGTTTTTGCATAATAAGCATCTCCAATCTTCGCATCGACATCATAACTCATTGCTTTTGCTTTGATATCATTACCACCATCATTAAAAATGACATTTCCTCTGGCATCGAGGGTTTTCTTTTCCAGATTGTATAAAAGAGTATCAGCCGATATATTCAACTTACCGTAAGAAGCTTTACATTCTCCATATATTCTCACAATAGAGGAATCCACTTTAAAAAAAATTTTCTTCCCTGAATAATGTACAACTTGCGAAGGATCAGAATTATTAACAGAAAACAAAAAAATAAGAATAAAAGTACCCACGAAACTATTCAGACCATAAAGGCACCAGAGTAAAAAACCTTTAATCCTTTATGACTAATCTTTTTATTAACTCGCATCACTTTTTCTTCCGAGTATGATGGAGTAAGGAGCTAAATAAGAATAAATAAATAGAGGTTAACATAATCGATTTAGGCTTAGCCGGTGACTAAACAATTAGGATTTTATTTGGTTTTCTCAAGAGTCTTTACCCGTTTAAAAAGTTCAGGTAATCTTCTAAAATAAATTGTGCTCCGCAGAAAGCTTAATCTTTTATCGGCAGGATACCCAAAAACAACTTCGCCTTCCCCTACATCCTGAATAACACCTGCTTTAGCAGCAACTTTCGCGCCATCACCTATCTTTATATGATCGGAAATCCCCGCCTGACCAGCAACAATCACATCATCTCCAATCGTAGAACTTCCGGCAATTCCGACCTGAGCAAGAATTATTACATTTTTTCCTATCTTAACGTTATGAGCGACATGAACCGAATTATCTATTTTAGTACCTTCTCCGATAACTGTATCCCCTATTGTTCCCCTATCGATCATTGAAAGAGTTCCTATATCAACCCTATCCCCTATTATAACTTTACCTATATGGGGTATGGCTTCCAATTTTCCGTCAACCGGATGATATCCGAAACCATCAGAACCTATCACGACCCCAGGATAAATTATAACATCTCTTCCAATTTTAGTCCTATCCAGAATAACCGAATTAGGATAAATAACACTATTGTCTCCTATCTCGACTTCATTTCCGATATAAACAAAAGGAAAAATCTTAACATTATCACCGATAATACAGTTTTTTCCTATAAAAACATCTTTTTCTATTTTTATATTTTTCCCCGACTCAAATTCCCCCAAATTTCCTTTCTCATCTAAAAAACTCTCGGGAAATTTAACAGGTTCAGGATAAAAAAACTTCAATATCTTTATCATAGAAGCTTTTACATCATGAACCTTTATCCATGCCCCGGCGGAGCATTTATTGACACTCTCGGGAACAACAGCGGCAAGCTCTTTTAAATTAGATACCGCTCCTATTTGCTTTTTATCAAATAAAAAAATCAACGCTTCTTTTTTCGCGTCTTTTATATCGGAAATAGAGCGGACTTCAAAATCCGGATTTCCGTGTACCTCACTTTTTAAAAGCTCGGCAAGTTTTTTTATTTTCACCTGTATAAAGTAGCTACCTCAGTTATTACTTCCTCTATTCTCTCGGTGAGATTGTCTTCAACGCCGACATTTACTTCTTTAGTCACAACAGCTTTTTCCTCTTTCTTATCTACGATAGAGTACTCGAAAAAAATATTTCCGGTTTCAACCCAAACTTTTCCGGTTATAACAAAATCTATATCCGCAGTATTGAGAAACTGAACAGCAAGACTGGGGGTTTCACTAACTTCTTCTTCGTCATCGATCGCAAGACTGGTCATCGTGCCGCTTAAATCCGCCGATTTAATTACTTCAAAAGAACCACCGAGGTCTTTCAACCCGGTAAATATAAGCATTTTTATTCGATTCCCCAGATTCATAGACTTGGAATCCGAATCTACATCTTTAAATTGAAAAACGTAATATTCCACTTCTTTTCCCGTGATTCCCGGCATATGTTTCTTATTTAAAGTTTCGATTATTCTATTCGTAATATCATAAATATCGTCGGCATATATAACAACACCGGTAGACACGTCCAAAATGTACGAATATTCCTCTTCTTCAGCAATTTCGGAAACGACTGTATCTATTTCCGCAAGAAGCGGCTGCATTAATTCCTGGTTTAAGTTTTCGGCTTTACCGTTTTTTCCATAAATTCCGCTAACATAATTCTCAAGTTCGGCTTTCTTTTTCTGCAACTCTTCAATTTTACGTAATCTTGCTTCCTCGGTTAACATAAACGATTGTGATTGCAGATTTTTCTGAAGGTTTTCAAGTTCCTGCTGTCTACGATTAATTTCATTCTTCCATTCCTTAACTTGATTATCAAACTCATTCCTAATTTCCTGTGCTCTACTATAACTTACCAGTATTTTTTGAGAATCGATATACCCTATCTTCTGCTGGGCAAAAACTGATAGCGCGAAAAACACAAACAGCAAATTAAAACTCTTTTTCATTTTTCCTCCCTTTTCCCGATATCAAAACACCAAAGCTTCCTATAAACTCACTATCGGAAAAACTTCCTGAATATCTTCTATTTTCAAAAACTAAAGAAATTGGCAGTCCGCTCATCTCAAATGATATACCTCCAAGAAATCTATTTGCTTCTACTTCAACTCCATTCCCCATAGAATACATCTTACCATACCCTAAACGCATGAATCCATAATCTAAACCTACTATTCCTTCTTTTTTATCGATAGAGAAAGATATTCTTTTATTTTCACTAAACGAATAATTAAACCCAAACCGCAGAGGGGAATCGAGCTCAAATTCTTCTTCCTCTCCTTTCACTTCCCATTTTTCCAATTTCTGGTAAGGGCTATAATACCCACCAAAACTAAAGGCCCCGAAATCACAATAAAAGCCCAGACCAACCGAATAACCTCTAAAATAGTTGGTAACTGTATCAGAAACATCATAATAGCCCGAAGACATATTCACATAACGTAAATCTTCGACTTTTCCATTTAAAAGGTTAATATCCAAACCCCACGAAACAGGACCAAAGGATTTCTTAAGAAATCCGCCAAAATTGTAAATTCCGCCTGACCTAAGAAAATGGCTCGTATAAGTATAATCTCCGTATGAAGTGCTCGTGGAAGCTTTTATACGGGAATCATATAAAACATCAAATTTCCCGCCGACAGAAAAATCTAAAACTATAGGAAGATTAAAGTTAGCAGAAGAAACCCCTCCTTCTGTTTTCGTATAATCATCAGCAAAAATCCGAAAATTCACAAAAAGATGATCCTGTGTATCCGCGAGGGCGGGATTAACACTAACATTTCCCAACACAGCAGGAGATTCGGAAAAACCGTTTCCGCCAACCCATTCACCGGGCAAGCTGTCCGCCAAAGTGGGATTTAAAGAAAATAAAAGAAATATACTAAAATTTATTGTTATCATGGAAATTCCACCCAAATAAATTTCATTTTACAATTTTCAATATTCCCGATAGGGCTAACTCCGATTCCTTCTGTCTCATTTTCTGCTGTTATTTGAATCCTAAAAATACTATCATTAGGAACGCTCCTAAAGAAAGAACCAAGATTAAATTTTATAGAATCATTTTCAAAGGAAGGATAGAAAATATTTGAATTTACAATAGCACTTACGCCGAAAGGTATTGTATCCACGCCCTCAAAAAACAATTCGGCTTTTGCTATTTTGTTTAATAGCGGAGGTAATGAATCCCGTGGAATAAAAAGATTGGTTCTAATACTCAAGCCTCTCCCAACTAAAAGAGAATCGGTAAAAATAGTATCTTGAAATGGGTTCTTAACAATATAAGCATCCTCAGCACAGCTAACCAGAGAATCCATCAAAGTATCTTCCGTTTCTACCTTTAACTTCGTTTTTTCCGCCGCAAAAGAATAAAAACGATTGGAATAAACGGCTAAACCGTAATCCAAAAGCGCCTCGATTGTTGATCCATCCAAAGACAAAGAATCCCCTAAAAGTATTAATGAATTTGTATCATTATCCGGAGAATCGACAGGTACAGGGTACATTGCGGCAACTCTTATAGGATTCAATGTATCGATAAGGGAACCAATATCACTCCACAAATACACAGAATCTTCATACCATTCTTTTTTTAACTTGTATAGAGTCAACTCGCAAGTACAGGTATCCGATACAAAACGAAGGAAAAGGTTATTGAAACTTTCAGGAACAGTATCGAATTTCATTATCGAATAAGAATCAAAAATATCTTTTTTTCCACAAAACAGTGAATCCGAACTCCCGGTAGAAATAACGCTCACTCTGGTATAACCCGAATCAATCCGTACAATTTTATCATACACAGGTAAAGGATCCACAACATATTCTTTATTGGGTTCACAGCCAACAAAAGCCACAATAATTAGCGTTAACACAAATACGGTTAATAAAATATTCTTTCTCAAAATGTCGAACCAATTTGAAAATGAGGTTTCCATCGTCTTTCTCCTTCAAATTCATTTAAGTTATATCCCATATCGATACCAAAAACACCCATCATCGGTATTTCAAATCTAAATCCAACTCCTACACCGTAATAAAGATCCATCATATTGGTTTCCTGTAAATCTGAAAAACAGTTACCGGCATCAAGAAATATCATCCCGTATCCCTTATTAGCAAAATTTAATCTTAACTCAAGATTATTAAGAAACGCGAAATTACCTCCAACATACCTACTACTAGGATCCGGAACAATATCTTCATCATCATAGCCCCTGAGACCCCAGGATCCCACACCACCAAGCAAAAATCTCTCCAGTAAAGGAACTCTCCTTCCCGAAGGGGCATAAGCGTAACCTATTTTTGTCCTGTTCATAATAACCATTTCTTCTGTGAAAACAGGATGAACCTTCCTGGTTTCAAAGGTTATTTTATGATACCTCTTGGTTCCGCCTAAAATACCGCCGGCGTACTTAGTACCCAAAGAATAATAGCTGCCTACGCTCGGAGCTATCTTAGAATCCCTGGAATCATAAACCAGGCTCCCATACAATGAACTCTCCCAGTTAACACCGGCATCATAATCCGCGTATTGACCCGAAGCTTCCACTCTTTCTTTTTCCAATCTATAGGTAAATGACGCGCTAAGATTCCTCTCCCTATTAAGAATTCTACCCGCGGAAACCGAACCGCCTACCTGTTTTACCATATAATAATCGGGATAATCCGCTCTTTCCCAGTAAGTATTGTACAAACTAAAACCGGTAGAAGTCGGGGTATCAAAAAGCCATGGCTGCTGCCAGGATATAGACATATTTTGCAACGACCTATTTGTAGAAGTAGAAGCAATAGTTTTTTCGAAAGAACAACTAATAGTTTGACCGGTACCAAATACATTGGGCATAGACAAATTAAATCCACCGGTAAGACCATAACTTCCGGAAAAAGCTATAGACGCACCAATTTGTGACGAAGATTGTTCTGTAACTTCGAGAATCAAATCTATAGAATCGGGAGAAGGAAATTCCATGTCTATCTTCATATCGGCAAAATAGCCAAGCCTAAATATGTTTCTGTAACTATGCATTACTCTGTCTCTTTGGAAAAGTTTTCCTGGGTAAACCACTGTATTTCGCCTTATCACTTTATCATATGTCTTCTCGTTACCTTTTATATTAACGAACCTCACATAAACAGGACTTCCTTTATCTACATATAAATTGATTTCCACTAACGAATCTTCCACGATATTATACTCAGGCAAAATTGTCGGACTCAAATATCCAAACTCGGAGTAAAACATAGAAAGGTCTTCCATTGTTTTTTGTATTTTACTTTCATCGAACAACTCACCTTTCTTCCACTTTAATTTACTTGAGATAAAACCAAGGTCTTCGGTCCCCTCGAGATGAGTCTCTCCAAAATAATAAAGCCTTCCTTCATTTACCACATAATTTATAATGGCCTTATTATCCTGATAATTCACGTAAAAAGAATCCACTTCCGCGCTCAAATATCCGTGTTCTCTATACAACGCTTCTATCTTTGGTATATCAGATTGCAATGAATCTAATTTCAAGCCATTATCCCTCCAGAAAAGATACCAGGGTTTAGTTTTATTTTTAAGAACCGTGGAAAGAGTATGATCCGAAAGTCCTTTATTATTAATAAAATTAATTTTATGTACCTTATACTGCGAACCCTCATTAATTTTAAAAACCACATTCACTCCGTCTTCTTCTTCCTCCTTAGAAATGGAAATTTCTGTTCCCGAAAAACCTTTTTCCTGGTATAAATCATATATTTTTTCTTTAATCCTGTGCAACCGGTAATCGGAAAGCATAGCAGGCGGCGACAAATCAACAAGTGAAGAAATATCTCCATCGCTCAATTTACTATTACCCTCAAACTCCAGGGATTTTAGTCGTGGATTTTCGATTACTTCAATTACGATTCTTACCCCTCCCCCTTTGCGTCTGGCATTGAGTTCCACATCAGAAAAAATACCGGTCATATAAAGACTTTTAACCGCTTTTATTCCTTGTTCCTTGGTTAATATTTCCCCCACCTTAAAGCCGGAAGAACGTACGACAAGGGAAGTGTCAACTTCCTCAATTCCTATTACATCTACCTCTACAATTACTTCTCCGTAAGGGAAAGCAAATAAAAGAATCAATCCTAACATAACGCCCCAACAATAATGTGTTTTAGTATAAAGTCAAGGGTAATACAAAAAGACACATACAGGATTAATTTGATGTTCATAAAAACCCCAAATCGACTAATATGCCCCTTTACCGAAAAAAATCGTATGCGGTGTCTGACTTAACAGATGCGCATCGAGACAAAGATTTCTATTCTCCGCGTAATATATGTCAAGAAAACAAGATTTCGCGAAAGACAATCTTGCTCTTCCGAAAATCTGCCAAACGCCGGTAACCCCCTGTTTCACTGAAAGTCTTTTCTTATGCCACTCGGAATATTGTTTTACCTCATATTCCATGGGGGGCCTCGGACCAACCAGGGAAAGTTCTCCTTTAAGGACATTGAAACATTGAGGGAACTCGTCAATACTTGTTTTTCTTAATATCTTTCCCCATGAAGTTACTCTCGAATCATTTATCAATTTAAAATTAAGCCCTTTTTCACCATTTATGCATTTTTTTACGAATTCTTTATGCGGCTCTTCGTCAGATGAGACAATCATAGAGCGAAACTTTAACATATCAAATGCTTTTCCGCCTTTTTTTATTCTTTTTTGTATGAATAATATCGGACCTTTAGAAGTCCACTTAATACCTATCGCGGCAATAATCATAAAAGGCGAAAAAATTAAAATGGCAAAAATAGAACCGATAAAATCTATTATCTTTTTTACAAAAAGATAAATTTTAGAGCTACCACTCCACCTAAAATAAATAATAGGTATTCCTTCAAGATAAGCCCAATAATCAACCTCATCGATACCGAATAAAAGCGGCGCGAATAAAATTACAGGGGTTTTCCTCTTAAAATAATATATATAATCGATCAATTTTTGCCAATTGTCAGTAAATGTAGAAAGAACAATAGGAAAACCCTTTTTCACATATTCTTCAATCTCTTCTTTATTTTCTGAAATCGCGACTATTTTAACACCTGAAATAGTGTGATATTTTAACCAATCCTCGATACCCTCACAACTACCTTCAGGGGCAAAGATTACAATTTCTCTTTTAGGTAACAAT
This sequence comes from uncultured bacterium, assembly GCA_964461395.1. Lineage (GTDB taxonomy): Bacteria > Hydrothermota > UBA3072 > UBA3072 > UBA3072 > JAFGHJ01. The sequence goes on along the minus strand of CAYWUC010000293.1, from coordinate 446 downwards.
AAAGCGCAAATCGGCAGAAGAATAATTCTCGAGAAGTACACGAAAAAGGAGAACACAAATAAAAGCATAAAAACGGAAAAAACATCCTGTGTATGCATCGAAGACGAAATCAATAACCAAATCAAATAAAAAATAAACACATACACAATTCCCTTAGTAGTTCTGTAGATATACCTGAAACGGTTCAAAAAAACCATATAGTTATATAAATCGAGGTAAGCAAATAAAGCAATAACAATAAAGGTGAAAACAAATATTTCCAAAGGCAGATTTATTATAAATCCGATTACTTCTTCCGGAAAAATTTGATATACTAAAATAACAGAAAAAATAGAAAACAGTATATCAAAAAACAAAAGCAGAAACTGCTGTTTTTTCCAAATTATATTAACCTCCCTTTTATTATTATTTTAATAATAGACGAATAAACCTCTATATAGTTCCAT
>CAYWUC010000292.1:0-3964 GCA_964461395.1 uncultured bacterium | reverse complement strand
TCCAAATATCAAGGTAAAGATATGTAAGTCTATACTTATTGGATGGAATCCAATTCGCAGGGGTGTAGTCATAACTGTTTTTACCGCGCCATCAGGTAGTACCATACCAAGTAAATCTCCGATGAAACTTCCTATTATTAAACCCATTAATAAAATAAATATTGTTAAAGGCATATTTTTCTTTAGTCTACGCAAAATTTAAACCTCCTTTCTGTCTTTGAGTATATTAGATAAGTTATAGTGCCTACTACGGAACCTGTGATTAAAGAGGATATAATAAAAATAGGGGAGATATAAAGAAAAGAAATGCCGGGCAGGAAAATCGATGTGGCAAGTATAAGCTGAGCCATGGTATGAGCTTCTGCCCCTATTATGCTAATTCCCAATAGACTGAAAGGCAGTTTGCTCTTTAATATCAACCACATTACCATTATGCTAACCGCTGTTCCGCTTAAAGAAAATAAGAAAGAGGGAGTGAAAAGTCTTCCCAAAATTAGACTTCCTAATATTGATTTAAGCACTCCTATTAAAAAGGCTTCTTTTATTCCATAGTAAATGAGAGCCAAAAGAATAAATATGTTTGCTAAACCAAGACGAATTCCGGGTATTGGAGTAGGAAACAGACTTTCTACCACAAATATGGTGATAGAAGCAGCCGTAAATACTGAAATAAAAGCTATTCTATTCAGTGATTGCATCGTAGTTTTCCCCTGTTATTCTTATTACTACTCTATTTGGGATACAGATAATAAAATCTCCTTTATTGGAAATCCAACCCTTTTTTTCACAAATTTTTAAAGGACAGGGTGAGTTTAGAATTCTTACTCTCCCGTCTCCGATTTCAACTTCTGCGGTTCCAAGTTTTCCGTTAATGATAAATTCTCTATCCTGATTCAAAGGATAAACAAAAGTCCTGTTTTTGTCAACACTTACGATAACTTTTTCACCATGTTCTTTAGGAAGAAAAAAGCCAGATAGTAAAAAAAATATTATGATGAATATGTCGCCCGTTCTTAAAGGACGAAATCGACGTTCCTGCCGCAATTAGAGCATTTCTCCTTATCTATACCGGTTATTTTTGTATGAAACCCAGTTCTTTCAACCAACTGACTCGAACATTCCGGGCAGTATGTATTTTCGGTTTCGTCTATAGACGCGTTACCGACATATACATAATGCAGATGTTTTTTTGCTGTCTCGTATGCTTCTTTTAATGTATTTATGGGAGTTGTTGGTCTATCGTAGTTATTGTGCGGAAAATATCTTGAAATATGTAAAGGAATGGTTTTGTCGATCGATGCTAAATATTTTGATAGTTCTTCTGTTTCTGTGTCGTTGTCGCCGGGAATTAAGAGATTCGTTACTTCTACGTGTATTTTTTGCGATGCTTTTTCGATAGTCTTTTTTGTAGCAGCGAGGTTCCCTTTAAGTATTTTACTATAGTATTCAGGATTCATAGATTTTAAATCGACGTTCATCGCGCTCACGATTTCCAGTAAATCATCGAGAGGGGCTTCTGAAATTAATCCATTTGTTACCATAACAAGATCTATTCCCTCTTTTTTCGCGTATTTCGCGGTATCTTTTATAAATTCGAACCAGATTATAGGTTCCGCGTAAGTGAAAGCTATGGAGGGTGTATTGTATTCCTTTGCCAGTTTAGTTAAATCCTCAGGTGTTATTTTCGTAGTTTGTGTTTTTTTTGTAGATATAGTGTAATTCTGACAATAAGGACATCGCATATTACAGCCATTAGGAGAAACAGATAAAATCTCGGAACCTGGTCGGAAATGGAAAAGCGGTTTTTTTTCTATTGGATCGACGGCTAAGGATGTTGTTCTGCCGTAATTTTGCGCGTATAAGGTTCCATCTTCATTTTTTCTTGCCCAGCAAATTCCTTCGCCTCCCGGGGGAATAGCGCACTGGTGGGGGCAGAGTTCGCACCGGGCAATTAAGTTTTCGGTTATTTTGTAATATTCCGCTTCTCTTTTATTCATAAATATTTATTTCGTAATTATATATAAATTTATAAATATTCTCGGATGTGTCAACAAGTAGGGCTTCTAAATTATTATTTTTAATATATTCTCCGGCTTTTTTTAAACCCATCGCGACCAGAGCGGTAGTAATACAGTCTCCTTCGAGGCCGTCTTTTACAATAACCGTAGCAGAAGCTATTTCCCTCGCGGGGTAACCGGTAAAAGGATTTACAATATGGTGGTATCGCTCACCCTCGATCATGAAATATCTTTCATAATCCCCGGAAGTAAATACAAAACAATCATTAACCTTTAGCGTGCCTATTATCCCATTCGCGTCCCTGGGGTCCCTTATACCGATAACCCAATCGTCGTCTATTTTCTTTCCCAGTAATAAGACGTCTCCTCCCGCGTCGATTAGGGCAGAATTGATTTTATTTTTCTCTAAAATACTTTTTGCTCTGTTTAAAGCGTACCCTTTTGCCGCTCCTCCGAGATTAAGAGAAAAATCCCCGGGAATTATAAGCGTATCTTTTTTTATTTCTATTTTTTTATAATCTACGAGAGGTAAAAGTGATTTTATTTCCTTCTCTGAGGGAAGAGTAGGTTTTTTGAAATAATTCCATTTTTTTAGTATGGGATCGATTGAAAGATCGAAATATCCGGTTGTCTTTTTGGAAAAATCGAGAGATTTTTTGATTATTGTGATGTAAGTTGTGTCTATTTTGCCTTTTTTTATACCCTGTACATCAAGAGTATCTATTCTTTTAAATTCCTCTTTTATTTCATTTATCACTTTTTTTGCATGAATTGGATTTCTTGAGTAAATCTTGCCGCGAACATAGGTGTCAAAGTAATAATCCTCGAATGTAAACTCTTTGGTAGTTAAGAAAAAAAGAGAAGATGCTAATAATAAAAGCGCGATTGCTATTATTAAACGCTTAAAACCCATCTCAACCCACAGAATAGGACGCAGATGAACGCAGATTAACAGGATTTTTTTGTTTTTTAAAACCCCAACAACACCAAAACTGAGAGGAACAACAAATCACACGAATAGCACGAATATTAAAAAAAAACAAAATTAATTTATTTGTGTAATTTGTGCTATTTGTTGTTAAAAAAATGGTGTAGGGTGGTTTTTTTTTACTCACGACTCATGATTTAGTTGTCTGAATTTTTAAGCTTCAAAGACTTCTTTTACCTTCTCGAAAGCCCAATCCAGCTCCTCTTTTGTAATCACAAGTGGGGGAGCGAAGCGGATTACAACAACGTGAGTTTCTTTACAGAGAAGTCCTTTGTCCTTAAGTTTTTCGGCATAGGGGCGTGCTTTTTCATTTAATTCGAGTCCGATTAAAAGCCCTTTTCCACGCACTTCCTTAATTACCGCATTATTAAGAGAGCGCAGCTTATCCATAAAATAATTACCGAGTTCTAAAGCTTTTCCCGGTAAGTCTTCATCTATAAGATAATTAAGAGCGGCAAGTCCTACCGCGGCGGCTATCGGATTTCCGCCGAAAGTCGAACCATGGTCTCCGGGATTGAAAACGCCTAGTATTTCTTTTGAAGCAGCAAATATAGAGACAGGATATACTCCTCCACCTAAGGCTTTTCCGAGTATTATTCCATCGGGTTTCGCGTTTTCCCATTCCCAGGCAAACATTTTTCCCGTTCTTCCGAGTCCGCATTGGATTTCGTCAAATATTACAAGAACATTTTTTTCATTACAAATTTCTTTAACTTCTTTTAAATATCCTTCGGGAGGCACAACAATTCCGCCTTCTCCTTGAATCGGTTCAATAAGAACTCCGGCTGTATTTTCGTTGATTTTTTCTTCTATTGCTTTAGCGTCACCGTAAGGTACGATAGGAAAGCCCGGAGTCATAGGGCCAAAACCATCTCTGTATTGTTCTTCTGTAGAACAGGAAATTATGGTTATAGTTCTTCCATGGAAATTATTACTGCAAGCGATTATTTCAGCTTTG
>CAYWUC010000291.1:0-1625 GCA_964461395.1 uncultured bacterium | reverse complement strand
ATTTCTACGCCGTCTTCAAAAGTTCTCGAGATTCTATATATTTCATCGAACTCAAAATGGGAATCAGAAAGGGAAATAGCTACTCCGGGTCTTATTCCAGACAATACCGTACTGGCCCCTAATAGTTTTATCATCTTTGCTGTTTTATTTATAATACTGCCATGGTAAGGATCTATGATTTTAACTCCGGATAAATCTATTACCACCCCTTTAACACCTTGTTTTTCAACGTTTACCAAAATTTTCTTTTGAATTGACTGCATTATTTCATCATCGATATCTCCCTGAACGGGAACAACAAGACATCCCTTGGAAACATGAACCGATAAATCAAACAAAAAATTCCTCCCTAATAATTTTTAAATAAATTATTTTTAATTCGCACTCTTATCATCCGAAATATCCCGAAGAAGAATAAGATATGCTCCATCCCCTTCCCATTCGGTCTCGGTAACCCTCATCTCTGCTTTGGACTTTTTCTTTCCTTTTACATTTAATTCGATTTCTTTCAATTGATCAATTTCTAAAGGAAATTTAAATTCTTCACCGATGAGATCTTCCGGTGATACTCCCAGAAAACTCATTAAAGAATCATTGGCGAATTGAACTACTCCTTTTCTATCCGCAATTATTACGGCATCCTTGATTTTTTCCATTATATTTTTAAACCTGGCTTCACTTTTCTTTAGTTCTTGAATTTTTCTTTCCAATTCAATCAAAATACGATGGCGCTCCACGGCAAAAAATATCGCCTGCAAAAGCGCATTTACTCCCATTTGACCTTTTACCAAAAAACCCTCCGCTCCCCTCTTCATGGCTTCGAGAGCAAGACCTTCATCACTTAATGCCGTTATAACAACAATGGGAATCTTATAAGCTTTTTTTCTTACACTATCGAGAGTATTCAATTCTTTGCTATCCGGTAAATTAAGATCGAGCAAAATAAGGTCGAATTCGTTTTCAGAAATACATTTAATTGCTTCCCCGAGTGTTTCCACATTAGTTAACGCGAATTTCGTAGCTTTAACCAATTCTGCTTCCTCACAGTAAGCTAATGTTTCCCGAATGAAAGTAACCGCGAATGAAGCATCTTCTATAAGAAGAACATTCATCACCGTAATACTATCATCCTTTTTATAATCACCGGCATTTTTAATCATTTAACACCCCTTTGTTCATCTTTAATAATATAAGCATTTCTATAAATCTTCACTTTCAATCAGATATCTGCTTTTTTTCTCATTTAATTTTTCTTTAATGTATTTTACCCATCTATTTTAAATTGTCAACATAATTTTTCAGATTTAACCATATAAAAGTAAAAACTAATACCTATTTAAAGACAAATATATTTTACCTTTTAAGAAAATCATAGTACTTTTCTATATTTTTTGATATTTATTACAGCTTCTTACTTATTTTTCAATGAAACAACATATCGTAATCCGTCTTTCAAGGTAGACATAGTCTTAAGGCCTTCCATATCTATACCAAGATCAGCGATTGTCTGGGCAATCTCTACTCCCACCCCGGTTAAGATTGCTTCGGCTCCTACCAATCTCACCGCTTTGGCAGTACGGATTAATCTATCCGCTACCGCGCTGTCTACCGCGCTTATACCAGAA
>CAYWUC010000290.1:0-1866 GCA_964461395.1 uncultured bacterium | reverse complement strand
GTTGTGGGGTCATATCTAGTAAAGTGAAAACAGAAATCTTGCATTAATTTTGTGTAATATGTAGTTCTTTTTAGGATTAAGTCTTGACATATCGTTTATAGAACCATAAAATAACTAAAACACAGGAGGATTAATGAAAGTAGCTTCCGTTTCCGAAATGAGAAAGATGGACCAGACTGCCGTAAAAAAATACAGTATCGATGAAATACTCTTAATGGAAAACGCCGGTAACGCGGTTTTCTACGTAATCGAAAAAGAAATCGGGATTAAAGGAAAGAAATTCCTGATTCTCGCGGGAAGCGGTAATAATGGCGGCGACGGAATGGTTGTCGCAAGAAAGCTATACTCAAACGGCGTGGAGGTTAAGTTTCTCCTTCTTACAAAAGAACAAAAGTTAAAAGGAATAACAAAGAAAAATTTTCAAATATTAAAAAAGATAGACATACCGATAAAGAAAAAACCAACGCAAAAAGAAATCGGGAAAGAACTTAAAGAAACGGATATAATTATCGACGCAATGCTTGGGACGGGACTTTCGGGAGAAGTTAGGGGAATTTACAGGAAAGCAATAGAACTTGTTAACAAATCAGGCAAAAAAGTTGTAAGTGTGGACATCCCTTCCGGAATTAACGGAAACACCGGAGAAGTTATGGGAATCGCAATTAAAAGTGATATAACGGTAACGTTCGGACTACCAAAAACAGGAAACCTAAACTATCCGGGATACGAACATTGGAAAAAACTTTTTGTATCTCACATTTCTTTTCCTCCCAAACTTTACAACGACAAATCGATTAAAACTGCGATAAACTATCCTTTGTCACTAAAAGAAAGAAGTGAGAACACACATAAAGGCTCTTTCGGAAAATGTCTTTTTATCTCGGGGGCAAAAAAATACCTGGGAGCGCCTTATTTTTCCGCGATGTCTTTTCTAAAAACAGGCGGGGGGCTCTCCTATCTCGCGACACCCAAATCTATTTCTTCTTCTATAGGTAAAAAAGGTAAAGAACTGGTATTCCTCCCTCAAAAAGAAACAGAAATGGGTTCTATTTCTAAAGAGAACTTAAAAGATTTGATAGAATTTGCCAAAGGCGTCGACTTCGTTGTAATAGGCCCGGGGCTTTCTCTCGAAGATGAAACACAGAATTTAATTCGTTCTCTTGTATCTGTTATAAGAAAACCTCTTTTAATCGACGGAGACGGCCTAACCGCCCTGAAAGATAATTTAGATTTACTTAAAAAAAGAAAAAACCTGACGGTTCTTACACCTCATCCCGGAGAATTTATTAGATTGTTCGGCGGAAAGATAAAAGAAACAAAAATAAACAGAGTAAAAGTCACTCAGGAAAAAGCCTCTAAATACGGATGTTTTATCGTATTCAAAGGAGCGAATTCGCTCATAGGTTGTCCGGACGGAGAGGTCTTCATAAATATTACAGGAAATTCAGGCATGGCTACAGCAGGCTCGGGTGATGTTCTTACAGGAATAATCCCCGCAATGTTTAAAGTCGTTCCGGGAGATAACGAGAAAAAAAGATTTAAAAACGCGGTTCGAACAGGCGTTCTGATACATGGTCTCGCAGGCGATAAAGCCGCAGAGAAAAAAGGTAAAGACGGCATAACCGCAACCGATATTATGAGCTCGATACCGGAAGCTATCAAATTATATAGAACCCAGCCAGAAAGCCTTCTTAACAATATCAGTTTCATATAAAAAACATGAAGGCCTGGGTTCTCGAAAGACAAGGAAAAGTCGAAACAAAACCTCTTAAACAAAAAGAAATTCCCGTTCCGAAAGTCAAAAAAAATGAAATGCTTATTAAAATTAAAGCCACCGGTATTTGCAGAACAGATCTACACACAATA
>CAYWUC010000289.1:0-6247 GCA_964461395.1 uncultured bacterium | reverse complement strand
TGAAATACCTATAAAAAAGAAATCACATGTAAGTTTGAACGGTAAATTGAAGCTTTTAAGCAATCTTGATCTTTATTCCGTATCGGGTGAAATCAGTCTTGATGGTTCTTATATGGATGCATTTGAAAATCAATTAATAGTTGGTATGTTGAAAAAGGCTAACCGTTCGGCAGGTAAGAGTTCAAATATCTTAGAAAAAATGCGCCTTAATATAGGAATCGGTTCGAATTTTATTGTTAATAATCGGGAAGCATATATTAAAACTGAAAGCGACCTTTATGTGTTGGGTACGGTTGCAAAACCTGGAATATCCGGAGAAACAAAAATAATCGAAGGAGGGCATTTAAATTATTTAGGCACCAAATTTAATATTAATGGAGGTATAATTAATTTTACGGATCCGACCGCGCTTAAACCTGAGCTGGATTTAAGAGCTTCAAGTGAAGTTTTTCATGAGGGTATAAATTACTTGATATTTTTGAATATTTCGGGGACTCCTGAAAAATTAAGGATAGAGGTTTCTTCGGATCCTTATATGCCGGTTCAGGAAGTACTTGCACTTTTGATAACAGGAAAGACAAGGAAAATCGAGCCGATATCAAGTGCTCAAGGTATCGGAATGAAAGCGGTTAATCATGTACTTGACGTTACCAAGGGTAGAGTTGAGGAACGTCTTGCCTCAGTCCTGGGCGTTGAGAAAGTTACTTTGGATAATTCGACTTCTATGAAAATCGGCCTCGAAAAACAAATCGGAAAAAAGATGAGAGTTTCTTATAAAACCGGGTTTGAAGATTTTACAAAACCTCAGCTGGTTATTTATTATGATATCTTACGCAATATTTCTATATTTTCGATTTATGATAGGGAAACCAGAGATGTTGAAGCCGGCTTTGATATTGATTTAAAAAAATGATTGGATTATTTACTTTTGTTTTATTGATATTTTCTTCCGGAACTGTACGTTCAATTGGTTTTACGGGACTTTCGAATATGAAAGAAAAAGAGTTGCGTTCGATAATGCTCTTAAAATCCCCCGGATTTTTCTCAAAAAGCAAGTTTGATGAGCGAATTCTAGAAGGTGACGTTGATGCAATCAGAGCAGTCTTTGTTAAAAACGGTTATCTTTCTCCCAATATTACGTATAAACATCAAGCTGATTCTTCCGGTTGGGTTGATATAGATATCTTTATAGAAGAAGGAGAAAGGACGTTTGTAAAAAATCTTGCATTTGGCGGCAGTATTTTTTTCGATTATGAATACCTGAGTGAGGTTATTGTGACAAGGAAAGGAGAACCGTTTGACCCTTTTCTTCTTGAGGAAGATTTTTCTGTTCTTATACATAATTATGATAAAAATGGTTATCATGATATTGCAGTAGCTTCAAAGATAGATGCTGATGAAGGGGGAGCTAATATATTTTATGATATAAAAGAAGGCAATAAAATATATGTTTCAGCTGTTTCTATCGAAGGCGAACGTAATATTCGTAAGGATAGACTTAATATTGGTATTGGACTTAAAGAGGGTTCTATTTTGACAAACGATAAGCTTTATAATTCTAAAAGACGCTTAAATGAACTTGATTTGTTTTCACGAGTAAGAATTGTAGAAACCGATTCATCAATATACCGTAATCTGCTGTACAGGATAGAGCCTAAAGAACCGCTTGCTCTAAGGTTGCGTGTCGGGTATTCTGCGCTAGATAGGACAAAGTTAACTTTTATGATATCGCATAAAAATCTCCTAAACTCATTAAGAAGTATGACGTTATTGGGAAGGATTGGATTGAGAGAATTGGGTTTAGAGATAAATTACAGAGATCCTATAACATTTGGGAAATGGTTGAGTAATAGCTGGGGAGTTAAGGCTGGATATAAAAAAGAGATAGGGTATGATTTGGGAAGGTTTGGCGCTTATTCGACGCTCTTCCCTAAGCCTTTTTATTTACGTTATGATCTTGAACGGGTAACTCTTTATAATGTTGAGATAAGTGATCTTGAAGAGGAATCTCTCGATTGGTTGCAAAGAATATCAGCTTCTTTAATGATAGACAGGAGAGACGATCCTATTAAAGTCCGTGAAGGTTACTCCATACTTAACAGTACGGAATTCGAGGATTTTATTTTCGGATCGTCGGGTAATTTTATAAAGAATGATTTTAGATTCAGTAAATTTGTAGGAATGGGTAACTCCACGGTTGCTTTCAGGACTAATGCGGGTATTATTCTACCTTTTAATAAAGAGATTCCTGTTCCCATATATAATAGGTTTTTTCTCGGTGGAAGTGCTACACTTAGAGGATATGGTGAAAATAGTGCAGGACCGGAAGATGAGAACAGTAATCCCACTGGTGGTGAAAGATATTTTTTAACATCATGTGAATTAAGAGTTCCTATATTTTCGAATTTTTACGGGGCACTATTTTCCGATATAGGCTCGATCTCGGAAGATTTTGAAAGCAATCGATTTGATGTTTTGGGCTCTATGGGTGCTGGTATTAGATTTTATACTCCAATTGGACCTTTGAGACTGGATTATGCAAGGAACTTCGATGGGCAGTATTTATGGCATTTCGCAATCGGAGAGGCTTTTTAATTCAATAAATGGAAACACTTTAATATCTTATATTAATATTCTACTCCCTCAACGGAAATTGCTTTACTGTTTTTTTGAATATTATGTGTATTCAAAGTTAAAAGAATTTAAAAAATTTTAGTAGTAACTCCTTGACTAAACATAGATTTATTCTAAGTTTTATGTTATAAAATGGATGATAAAGTTACTGAAAAACATCTTAAAATTGCAATCGCATTAACTTCATTTTATTTTATTGTAGAAGTTATTGGTGGTTTTTTCTCCGGGTCTCTTTCCTTGCTGGGGGATGCCGGGCACATGTTAAGAGATGTTTTCTCTCTTTTGATTACGCTGGGAGCTATTAGAATAGCTAAAAGACTTCCTTCAAAAGCGCGAACCTTCGGATATCACAGGGTAGAAATTTTGGCGGCTTTTATTAATGGGTTTCTTTTAATTGGTATCAGTATCTGGATATTCTGGGAGGCTCTCAAGCGTTTTATTGAACCATTACCTGTAAATAGCCCTATTATGTTTTTTACAGCTTTGATAGGACTAATCGTAAACCTTTATGTTACTTTGAAGCTGCATGGTAGCGATGATTTAAATATTAGAGCTGCTTTCTTACATGTATTTACGGATACTCTTGCTTCAATTGCCGTTATCTTTGCCTCTGTGTGGATTTTTTTTACAGGGTTTACTATTGTTGATCCAATATTTGGCGGAGTTATCGCGATGTTTGTCTTGTTCTCAGCTTTTATCGTAATTCGGAGCGCGCTAAATATTCTGCTGGAATTCACGCCAAAGGATATCGATTTTGATAGTCTTATAAAAGATATAGAAGAAATCGAGGGAATCGAAGGAATCCATAATGTTCATCTGTGGAGTTTGTGCTCTAATTTAAATGTTATTGACGCGCATGTTTTTACAAGTATAACCGACATGGGCAAAATTGAATCTTTGAAAGCAAAAATCAAAAAAGAATTAGAAAAGTTTAATATTAAACACTCGACTCTTGAATTCGAATGTAAGGAATGCTCAAGAAAGGATAGAATCGAAAAAATAGAACATTAAGACTGAGAAAATTTCGAGTTTCGCGTTTCTGATTTCGAGTTAAAAAACAGTTCTATTCATTTAATTAATTAACAATCGGAGCTCTTTGCCTTTGATTTCTAGCTATTAAAAAATTTAGGAAACTTTTTATAGTTTCTGTGCTCTTTTTGATAAAATATGATATTTGGTTGCTGTGGTGTGGGTTTAATGCAAAAAGCGAATGGCAAACAACTAATAGCCTATTTTTCTATTAAAGTTCGCATTCTTCACAAAAACCCTCTTCGAATATTTTATCTTCTTTAAATTCAAACCCCTCTTTGAAAAGTTGCATGCATATAGCTACAACCTCAAGGTCGTATAAGATTCCTTTATATTTTTGAATTTCATCCAATGCAATTCCTATGCTATGCGCATCCCGATAAGGCCTTCTGGAACTCATCGCCTCAACTACATCGGCGACCCCCAGAATTTTTGATTCGAGAAGAATATCTTTCTCTTCCAATCCATAAGGATAACCCGACCCGTTTATTCTTTCGTGGTGTTGAGAAACGATTTTTGCTACGGGTCCCGGAAAATCTACGGATTTCAATATTTCATATCCGACCTGAGAGTGATTTCTCACCAACGCCATCTCGTATTCACTGAGCCCTATAGGCTTGTTTAAAATCTCGGCCGGAACATGTATTTTTCCTATATCGTGGAGAGCGCTGGCTATTTTAAGTATATTCAACCTGTCTTCCGAAAAGGATTTTTCTCTTCCTATAGCAATAGCAAGCTGAGAAACTCTTCTCTGATGTCCCGCCGTGAAAGGATCTCTTTTTTCTACAGTTTCAGAAAGAGCGGAGACTGTGCCTGACAGAAATTCAGTCAACTTGCAAAAACTGTTTTTAAGCTCTTTTTCGACTTTTTTTCTTTGTCTGATATCATTATATAAAGCGAATACACCGATGATTTTTCCGTCTTCGCTAATTGGTCCGCCGCTAATATGAACATCTATTAAGTCTCCGTCTTTACTACGCAGTACGGTTTCGGGATTTGATATTTCTCCTTTTAATATTTTTTGAGACAAAGATCCTGTTTCATTTTTATTTTGTCCATCATATTCAAGTATCAGTAAATTACTAATATTTTTGCCCTTTACTTCATCAAAAGAATATTTGAATAATTCATGAAAACTTTTGTTGATTTGCGCGATTCTATCTTCATTATCCAATAAAGCAATCGCTGAAGGAGAATTATCAAAAAGGGATTTGAAATAGTTTTTTTGGATTTTCAATTCTTCTTCCGCTTCCTTTTTCTCCGTAACATCTATCGCGGAAGCTATAACAGCGGGCGCTCCTTTAAAATCATCCACATGTTTACTTCCGAGAGCAAGCCAACGTTCTTCCCCGTTTTTTGTGACAACCTTAATTTCATAATAGGCGGGAACTTTCTCCCCATTCAGATGTTTGAGTCCCCGGGCTTTAACAATATCTTCAAATTGCGGATGGGCAATCTCCCAGAAAAACATATCATACAATTCATCACATGTATAACCGGAAAAAAGTTCGGCCGTCTTATTAACATAAATGAATTTTTCCCTGTAAGCGAATATCATTAGCGGAGCGTGTTCCGCCATTAATTTATACCTGTCGGTATCTATGGAATTCTGCGAATTATGTTGGGAGAGTTTTTTACGTAAAAATTTTATCTCTTGAATAAGGTCTTCTCTTTTTATTCCCTCATCCATTTAAAAAAAACCCCCTTATTAAAGTATTATAAGATTTATAGAGCTTTATATATAGAATTTCCATAAGAATTATATGTTTTCATGTCGCTAAAGTCAAGGGTTTTTTTCGAATCTATTGTTTTTTGCTATATATATAATTTGCTTTTCTAATCTCTGCAACCTAAAAGATTCTTCACCCTGTATGTAGAAGATGCCTTGCAATTAGCAGAAAGGTTTTTATATTTAATCATATGTTATATAAATCAGGTGTTAAATAAAATGAATATAATAGGTGGAATTGCCAAAGGACATAAAATTTACGCGCCCGATAGCATAAGACCAACAAGAGGCAAAGTCAGAGAAGCTCTTTTTTCAATGATTGACGTGAATGGAAAAACTTTTCTGGATTTATTTGCCGGTTCAGGAGGAGTAGGGATCGAAGCCTTGTCCAGAGGGGCATCGAGCACCGCGTTTGTAGAAAGATCACGAAAAGCAGCAAACTATATAAAAAGAAATTTAGATAAAACTAAACTTCAGGGAAAGATAATAAACAAATCCGTATCAGCGACTTTGGATGATTTAGAAAGCGTTTTTGATTTCATTTTTATGGACCCTCCATATAAAACAGAATTAGTAAACAAAACATTAAAAAAAATAGACGGTATTTTAAAAAACGATTCAATAATAATTATTGAGCATCCGTCGAATGAGGAATTTGAACATGATGAATTTACGATTATTAAAAGTAAAATCTATGGCGATACTTCGCTTACTTTTTTAAAAAAATGAAAAAGGCAATATATCCCGGGACATTCGATCCCATCACAAACGGACACATAGATATCGTTAAAAGAGCTTTAAAAATTTTCGATCATCTAACAATTGTAGTGGCGCAGCATTACGCAAAGGAATTTC
>CAYWUC010000288.1:0-3474 GCA_964461395.1 uncultured bacterium | reverse complement strand
CAAAAGTGGCTATGAAACATTGACAATAGCCCCATTCCTTAAGAACGTTTTTATTGACCTAGGTTATTTTTATATACCTTTTATCATTTTGGTAATAATAGGTACGACCAACGCGGTTAATATAACAGATGGAATGGATGGGCTCGCGATTGGCCTTTCCAGTATTATAGCCGTAGCTTTTGCTGTTATTGCTTATGTTACGGGTAATATTAAATTCGCGGAGTATCTTAATCTTCTTTATATTCCTGGGAGCGGTGAGATAACAGTATTTTGTGCCGCGCTTGTTGGTTCTGCCATAGGTTTTTTATGGTTCAATTCACATCCCGCCGAGATTTTTATGGGTGATACAGGGTCTCTTGCTATCGGTGGAATTCTGGGTTTAATGGCGATTCTTTTGAAGCATGAGTTTTTGCTGTTTGTGATTGGGGGTGTTTTTGTTTTGGAAACATTATCTGTTGTTCTTCAAGTTGCTTCGTTTAAATTGACGGGTAAACGAATTTTTAAGATGGCGCCCATCCACCACCATTTTCAACTGAAAGGTTGGACGGAATCAAAGGTTGTGGTTCGATTCTGGATTTGGGGTATTATGTTTGCTTTGCTGGGACTCAGTACACTTAAAATAAGATAGGGGTATGCGAATGATTGGTGTTATTGGTTACGGAAGAAGCGGCAGGGCAGTTTCAAAATTAATTGAAAAGTTGGGTAAAGAACCATTCATAAGTGATTTAACCCGTGATCTTTCAGATGTACCATATCAAAGTGAGTGGGGCAGGCATACTGAGAGATTGCTTGAAATGGAGTTATTGGTTGTTTCTCCGGGAGTACCCTTAAATATTCCGATACTTTTAAAAGCCAGAGAAAAAGAAATACCTGTTATTGGAGAAATAGAGTTTGCTTCAAGATATTTAAAAGGAAGACTTATTGCTATAACCGGAACAAATGGTAAAACTACAACGGCTGCTATGATTCATCATATATTAAAGGGGCCTTTTGGTGACAAAGTTCTTCTGGGGGGAAATATATATCCGGGAAAACCGTTAAGTAATTTGGTTTATAATAGTGATAATAAAACTATAACGGTTGTAGAGGTTTCTTCCTATCAATTAGAAAGAATTAAAGAATTTCATCCCTGGATTGCGGCGATAGTTAATATTTCTCCTGACCATTTAGACCGTCATAAGGATTTTGAGGATTACTTAAACGCTAAATTGAAGATTTTTGCGAATCAAGATTCCGAAGATTACGCGATAATCAGCGGAGATAGTCCTCTGTTGGCTTCGCTTGAATTGCCTTCTCGGCGGTTATTTTTTTCCTTTCAAGAAAAAAGAGATATTTATTTTAACGGTTCGATGTTTGTAAAAGATAAAGATGATAATCCTATTTTCAGTAAAGAAGATTTATTTATGCCCGGAAAAGCGTTTGTTGAAGATGGAATGATTGCCGCTCTTATTTGCAATATTGTAGGATTAGAATGGGATTTAATCAGGGAGCGTATTCAATCTTTCAAAGGAGTTGAACACAGGATGGAAACTGTAGTAAAAAGTGAGAATATTTGGATTATAAATAATTCCATGTGTACTAATCCTGTCGCTTTCGAAGAATCTCTCGAATGTTTTCCGAATTCATGTGTTATTATGGGTGGAAGGACAAAAGTTTCGGATATCAGTCCCATAGTTAAGGCATTAAAAAAGTTAGCAAGGTTCGCGGTTTTAATTGGAGAATCCAGCAAATCCATAGCCGTTAAACTGAAAGAAGATGATTTTAAAGACTGGGTGTTCGCTTTTTCAATGGAAGATGCTGTGAAAAAAGCTTTCGATTCAGAGTGCGATAGAATAATCCTTTCCCCGGGAGCTTCGAGTTTCGATTGGTACAGAGATTTTAAAGAGCGTGGAGATATTTTTAAGAAAATAGTGAGAGATAAATATGTATAATTGGAAAGGAATAAAAATAGGATTAGTGGAGGTTGTTCCTCTATTACTTGGAGCTTTTGGGCTCATTATGGTTTTTTCCGCGAGTTCAGGTATAGCAGTTTATAAAAGCGCGGTACCGATTCCTTTTGTTAAGCAGTTAATAATATTTGTTATGGGAGTTATTGTGTTTTTTATCACTTCAAAGATAAAGTTAAAATTTTGGGAGCAATTTAATTTGTTTTTTATCGGATTCGCGGTATTTTTACTTATATTAACATATTTCCATGGTTTAGAAATAAATGGGGCAAGAAGATGGCTGGCAATTCGTTTATTCGGTACAAGGTTTTCGTTTCAGCCTTCAATCTTTGCCCAATTCGCTATGATTGTCTTTTTTGCCAAGAAAAGAGATTTTGGTTTATCCGTTTTTGTTATTTCGATTACTATGGGATTAATTGTTATTCAACCGGATTATTCCATGACTTTTCTTACTTTAGTTATAGGGGCAATAATGTTGTGTTTAAATGGTTCTAATAATGGAAAGGTGGCGGCCTTTTTTGCCGTAATGATAGCTATAGGAGTAATATTTATCACGCGTGAGGGGTATGCGGTAAATAGAATAGCAAATCATATGAATAATAAATCCGCAATAATTACCGTGCAGGCTATTTCGCACGGAGGTTTTTCCGGATTGGGGTTGGGTAGCGGAATGGAAAAGTTCTTTTATATACCTTTACCGGATTCCGATTTTATCTTTTCGATAATTGGTGAGGAATTGGGATTTACGGGTTGTCTGGTTGTCGTTGCCTTATTCCTTATTTATTTTATAAGCTCTATAAGATCGAGTTTAAGAGCAAAGGATGAATATTCTTCTTTATTGGGGTTAGGGCTGGTTTCTTTTATAGGTATTTATGCTCTGATTCATATTTATGTGTCTCTGGGTCTTATTCCGGTGACCGGAATACCGTTACCTTTTATATCCAGTGGAGGTACGGCTTTAATAATGGCATATATGGCAGGAGGTGTCATTGTCTCTATCGAGAAAAAACATAATTCTATCGGGCGGGGGAACGGGAGGACACATCTATCCGGTTCTCGCAGTAGCTTCCGAACTAAGAAAAAGAGGAGCAGGAGTGGTTTATATAGGAAGCAGTTCTGGGCTTGAAAAAGAAGTGGTTAAGATGAAAGATGTATTTCTTTTTCCGACTGTAGGTTGGGTGAACAAGAATCTAATGGGGAAAATCGTTTCTTTTCTTCGTTTTATTCCTGGTTTTTTCATGTCCATATGGATAATTTACCATAAAAAGGTTTGTGCTATATTTCATACAGGAGCTTTTGCTTCTATTCCTGTTGGAGTAGCAGGTGCCGCGTTGGGAATTCCTATTTTTACTCTTGTTCTCGATTCGAAACCGGGAAAAGCGGTCAATTTGCTTTCTCGATTTTCTAAAGAAATATTTTTACCTTACGAAGGAGATTTTTCGTCTTTGGGGTACAAAAAGAAAATTATAACGGGTATTCCGGTAAGAGAAAATTTAACTCAAAGTAATTATGAAAAGGCTATCGATTA
>CAYWUC010000287.1:0-3428 GCA_964461395.1 uncultured bacterium | reverse complement strand
AATAGAAAACGAAAAAGACGTGCTGAGGGCACTTAAAGAAATAAATAAGAAAAATATCAACGCGCTTGTTATTTATCTCGGAAATTTCGGACCCGAAGGTCCTACAACCATGCTTGCTCAAAAATTTGGCGGACCGGTCATGTTTGCCGCGGCTGCGGAAGAAACAGGAAAAAACCTGATTCAAGGCAGAGGAGATGCGTATTGCGGTTTATTGAATACGTCTTATAACTCGGGATTACGCGGGCTAAAGCCATACATCCCGGAATACCCGATAGGTATTGCAAGCGAAATCGCTGATATGATTAAAGATTTCATTCCAATCGCAAGAATTCTCATCGGGCTTGAAAAACTTAAAATATTCGCCTTTGGTCCTCGCCCGCAGGATTTTCTCGCGTGCAACGCCCCTATAAAACCCCTCTATGATATTGGTGTAGAAGTTATGGAAAACAGCGAACTGGATTTATACGATATATATAAATCCGCAGAAGGCGATCCGAAGATAAAAAAAGTAGCTTCCGACATGGCGAAAGAATTGGGGAAAGGGAATACTTATCCCGATCTCCTAAATAAACTCGCTCAATACGAAATCGCTTTAACCAAATTCATGGACGATAATTTAGGCGCTTCCGAATATGGAATATTCGCCAATAAATGCTGGCCTTCTTTTGAAAAATATTTTGGGTTCGTCCCATGTTATGTAAATTCGCGTCTCGCAACGCGCGGAATACCAGTATCCTGCGAAACCGATATATACGGAACATTGAGTGAATATATAGCAGCATGCGCAACAGAACTTTCCCCCACTATTCTCGACATAAACAACACCGTTCCAACTGATATGTATAAAAAATCGAAGAGTAAAATCGGAAAATATAAAGAAAACGACCTGTTTATGGGTTTCCACTGCGGTAATACATCTTCTACATGTCTCGTAGGCGGAGCGATAAAATTTCAGCTAATCATGAACCGTTTAATGGAACCTGCTAAGAAAGAACCGGATATAACGAGAGGAACTCTCGAAGGGCGTATAAAAGCGGGTCCGATTACAATTTTCCGTTTGCAGTCTACAGCCGATACAATCCTTCGTTCGTACGTTGCGGAAGGGGAAGTCTTAGATATCGATCCCAAATCCTTTGGCAGTATAGGCATTTTCGCAATTAAAGAGATGGGAAGATTTTACCGCCACATTCTTATAGGCAAGAAATTTCCGCATCACACTGGTGTCGCTTTCAAACATACCGGTAAAGCACTATTTGCCGCGATGAAAGTTCTAGGAGTAAAGGACGTTTCTTTCAACCAGCCAGCGGGAATGCTTTACCCCGATGAAAACCCATTTTGATTAATGAGATTTTAAATCGTTAGGACAAACCAACGAACCCACGATCTAACTAATAAACTATATTGTCGAGTATCGAGCTTTAATCCCAAACACACGAAGTTTATTTTTCTTCTCTAAAACTATTACAGAAAGATAAGAATTCGTTAAGTTCTCCAACAAGACCAGCTATATTTTCTGTTACCTTATTAATATATATAGGAAAAACGTAAATGTATCTCAAGAGGAAAATAATTCAAAAATCAAGACCATGCCCCCTAATTCATTAGAGTTGATCATGGTAATGTTGATCAGGTGTTAAATCACTTGAAGTTCTTTCTTTGCAACAGGGATGAGTTGGGAAAAATGGGTAAGAGAGCACGGAAGTATTTCGAGGAACATTATACTATTAAGCATTCCATAGAAGAATATGTGAAGATGTTAAAAGAGGTGTACTTATATTAACTATCCTTATTTAAGTTTTTGAGATTGCGTTTTTCTGCAACGACCCTGATCTGATAACTATTTCTAAATATAGCGTATATTCTTGAGGCAAGATGGAATATATTTCTGCCAAAGAGTTTTCTTATTGTTTTGTATCCCGGAGGCCACCTATGTCTGATGGTGTCAACCTTTACGATATTATACCCCGCCAGTTTAAATAAGTTCCCAAGGGTAAGTGGATTCCAGGTATATAAATGTTGATTGATATCGTTTTCTCTAAAGTCCTCACGAGGAGTCTGGTGAGGAACTACAAATATTAATTTTCCTCCAACCTTGATTTTTCTTTTTAATAGGCTTAGTCTTTCAAAGGGACATAATATATGTTCCAGCACATGGTTTGAAATTACAACATTCGCAAAATTATCGGGGACTTCCTCTATACTGGAGTAAACTTCAATATTGTTTCTTGTTGCAGTTTCTTGTGCGGTTTTATTGGGATCTATTCCGATTTTTTTATTGCATGATAAATTCTTTAATATATAACCTCCACCACATCCAAAATCGATCACATTATCCGTAGGTTTTATATAATCTTTGAACTTAAAGAGCCCTGCTTCTCCCTCGAACTCTCCAATTTCCTTTTGCCGATCAAAGTAATCTTTGTTATAATATCTCATACTATACTATATCAATATATTAACCTTAAGTCAAGATTTTATAGTATTGAGCCATTATCTGTAGAAAACCTACTCTTGACAATTCAATTATTTTGAGGTAGTCTACAGTTCAAATGGTAAAGCGTATTGCTTTCATACATGAAGAGGTGGATCCATACAGGATTCCATTCTTCGTGAAATTGAATAGAAGTAGAGATATCAAACCTACAATCTTTTATTGTCAGAAAGCGCATCCCCATAGAGGAGGAGAAGTGAAATTGGGGAAGAGTTCCCAATTCTCCGAAATACTTCCGGGAAGTCGGGTTAAGATTCCCTTTTTTAAAAGAGCGATGAAATATAATCCTTGTATATGGAGGAGGCTAAACAAAGGGAACTTTGATTGCGTTGCGGTAGGAGGATATTATCATATTACGATGCTTTTTGCCATTCTCTGGTCCCTTATTCATTCGATTCCCTATACAATAATTTCAGAGAGTCATTTGCTAAATCGGAGAAGCAGATGCAAATCCTTACTAAAAAAGCTCCTTCTCCCTTTTATTATCAAGCACGCCGCTTTTTTACTGCCCCTGGGAAAGTTTCAGGCGGAATATCTTATTCATTACGGCGCAAAAGTGAAAGATATATACTATTTTCCCAATACCTCGGATGTTGATTTCTTTATTAAGGAATCTAAAAGATGCAGAAAAAAAAAGAACGAATTAAAAAAAGAATTGGAAATAAAGACTCAATATATCGTCCTCTACGTAGGACGTTTAGCGGAAGAGAAGGGTTTGTTTACCCTCCTTGGAGCTTTCAAGGAAATTAGGAATATTTATGGTAAAGTAACCCTTTCAATTGTCGGAGAGGGTGAATTAAGAGATGATTTAGAAGATTTTACAAGTGAAAAAGGGATAGATAATGTTTGTTTCGCGGGGTTTATAGAAAATAAGGAGCTTCCACGTTACTATGGAATAGCGGATATCTTCGTACTGCCTTCCCGGGATGAACCCTGG
>CAYWUC010000286.1:0-5270 GCA_964461395.1 uncultured bacterium | reverse complement strand
AAAATGAGCTTCTCGTACAATTCAAAAACAAAAAAAGGGTTGACAATCTTAGTATATTTACCTAAAATAATATAAAATTAAGTTAAAAACGATTACTTTATAACCAAATTAAGGAGGTTTTATGTTAAAAACCACTAAAGTATTATTAATTATGTTCTTTTTTTTATCTTTAAGTCTTGCATCAGAGCAAAAGGAGATAAATTTATCCGATGAATCATCTGCTTTCGATACCGAAATCAGTCTCCTGGGTAAAATAAAAACAAGCGGAGCAAGAGCATTAAGGTCAACCATAGTGGATACTCTACTATCCGAGGGATTTGAAAATTCGGTTCCTCCGTCGCAGTGGGATACGATAAACTTAAGCGGTAACCATTTCTGGACCCAAGCCACTGTTTATGCGCACACAGGAAGCTATGCCGCTAAAGTTTCGCTGAATGGTATTAACGAAGATGTGTGGCTGGTGACAGACACACTTGACCTATCTACCGTATCCGCTTGTTCGCTCAGCTTTTATCAGTACGGCGATTGGATGAGCTTGCTTTATAATTACTTTGGTATCTGGGTTTCCACTTCTTCACCGACAGACACTTCCACATTCACTGAAGTTACGGAAGTGGATACAACGGGAATGGAAGATGCATGGCAACAGATGACAGTTGATCTATCCGATTACGGCGGTAATAGTACCGTCTTTGTTGCCTTCCGTATTAATGATGACGATGCTTGCCCAGGTTGGTGGATCGATGACGTTGTAATTCATACGATCAATTCCTCGCCCGGTACACCCACTCTGATTAAAAAATTCGATAACGCAATATACAACGCATGGTACGACGGTGTCCTTCTGTATACCTGCTCTTTATCAGTGAGTTCTACCGATCCGCAGGGGGATGATATTAACTACCAGATATTGTATGGTACGGATCCCGAACTCACCGGAGCCTCTCCCTGGGATATTGGACCTTTCTCATCAGGAGATACAGCCACCACCGCAATCTTTCTTGGTGGTGCCGCAACAGCCGAAACTCTCTATTACTGGAAAGCAAGAGCAACAGATCCCAGCGGTACAGATGACTGGAGCAACTGGAGCGTGACCCGCTCCTTTATTATGGATATGAATCTGGGGACAGACCCGGCATACTGGTATCAGACTGCAGGTACGCAGTTTGAAAATTGTACTCTGGATAGTCTTAAAGTTGAGGGAGACTCGGTTGTAATATCTGATTATTTAGGAGTTGTAGATGTGGGATTCGAAAGCACACTCCTGCCATCGGGCTGGGATACGCTGACGAGGGGAGCATCGCCCAACAACTGGGCTCAGGTTACCGATAAAGTTTATGAAGGGGCATACTCCGCGAAAATCAGTTTCGACGCCAAAGATACAGTTGATGCATGGCTGGTAACCAATGCCCTCGATTTAAGTCCTTTTTCCTCCTGTACCCTTTTATTCTGGGGTTGTGATACTTTCGCAGACGATTACCAGTACCACGGCATCTGGGCATCTACTACCTCCCAGACAGATACTTCTACTTTTTCTGTGGCTGACACAATAGATGCAACCGCTGAGGGGACATGGACAAAATCTACTGTTGACCTCTCTACTTATGCGGGGAATTCTACCGTTTACGTCGCGTTTCGATATAAAGAAATCAATGGGTCAATTTGGTGGGTAGACAATGTCTTCATTAAAGGTGTGTATATTACTCCTCCTACCGGGGGCTATATTACCTCTCCGCCGATTGTTTTTTCGGATCTCCAGAACGAAGATGCCAGCAGGGATAACTGGCTAGGCGCGAAATGGACAAAATCCTCTGCTGATGACTCCATCGGACTGCAGATTCAATATTTGAGCGGCGGCAACTGGAATCCTGTACCTGATGGTGATTTACCCGGCAATTCTGCCTTCATTTTCCAGATGGATACCTTTTTCTGTAACATTAGCGATGTTTCCAATTTGAGTACAACAACGTATGATACCTTGAGACTGAAAGCAAAATTTATAGCTGACACTACTACAGCTCTTATGAGAAGTGCTGCCAGCCCATCGCTCATCATGTGGGCATTGGGAGGGATCGGTGGTATAACGGCGATACCTCTATCGGATGATGAACTGAAATTTGCCCTATACTTACCCAATCCTAATCTCCTCCGCAGCGGGAACGAAACTGAAATCAAATATCAAATACCCGGAGAAGTAGAGGTTAAACTCGGCGTATTTGACCTTCTGGGAAGAGAAGTGAAAAGTATTGTTAATGCTAAACAATCCCGGGGTACTTACAGTGTGAAGTGGTCGGGAACAAATAATTACGATACGCGCTTAGCTTGTGGTATCTACTTCCTCAGCTTGGAAGCAGGTGAATTCCGCGATGTTAAGAAATTGGTGTTTCTTCCCTGATTAAAAATAGAGAGGCACTGATGTGCCTCTAACAGATAATGTTCAAACCTCAAAGAAGGGCAAGTTAGCTGGCCCTTCTTTACTTGCCCCATAGAATAGTAGTCCATCAGGTAATTTCTACTATTCTACGAGGTGAGTCCCGCAGGAAAATTTTTAAGGACTTGAATTTTGGAATAAATTTGGTTACAATAAAATATATGAATAAACTGATAAAGATTTTATCTGTTATTTTTTGCCAGGCAGTCGGGTTATCGCTGTTGGGATTTTATTCTGTCGAATATAATTACTCCTCTCCACCAAATAACCCTGTAGACTGCGTCCATCTTCTGATCCCTGAAGGTTTTTCGGCTGAGTCTGTTAGTGTCGCAATAGATTCATTCACTTCGAGGGCTATTACTGCTGAGATTCTTGGCACTTATTCTTTCGGAGGAAATAGGATAGTGGACCTTAAGATAAACCCTTTAAACCTTAAGCTAAAAAACAGTAAAGAGGTTTCCATTGAAGACTTAACGATTAAACTTTCATGCAGCCCCACCTCCGCATTCCCGGGGAAAAAATTATCTAGGGATCCCTATTCGAATTTGATAATTAAAAAGGCACTGAGAAGTATAGTAGATAACAAACAAGATATTCCTGCTTATTATTTTGCTTCTTTTACTAATAATTACACAACATCCGGGGAATCAACCGTAAGACAAATAGATTGTTCTCCTTATATCGTAATAACTGCCGATTCCCTCAGAGACGCCTTTCAGCCCTTAATCCATTGGATAACGAGAAAGGGGATAAGAGCAACTGTGGTTTCAGTGGATACCATACTGGAACATTATTCAGGTGACCCTGTTTCTGAAATCTATGATTCTGCCGGTGCTATCCGCGGATTCTTAATAGATAAATATCCGGAGGGGCTTCAATGGGTCTTGCTTGGCGGAGATGAAGATATTGTACCGGTACGATACGGGTATTCATCCGGAGTCGATGAAATAGATAAAACGCCGCCTTCCGACCTTTATTACTCGGATTTAAACGGAAACTGGAACGTAGATGGCGACGAATTCTATGGGGAGTATGCGGATGATTCGGTCGACCCTTACCCTGAACTGTTCGTTGGGCGGCTCCCCTGCAATAACAGAATAGAGATAACCAGTTGGGTGAGTAAGGTTTTAAGTTATGAGAAGAATCCCGGAAATGGTGATCCTTCCTACCTATCAAAAGTCTTCTGGACCGGGGCTGATGAGTTAAGGGTCGCACCTAAATACATCATCCAGTACGGCTCATTCCCTGACCATTTTACACACGATACCACGATGCTTGAGGATGCGGACGGAATTCATCCGCGAGGAAGTGAAGTTATTGCGAGAATGAGCAATAACTATGGCTGGTTCAATCTCTACGGACACGGAGGACTCGACAATTTATGTGTTTCCTGCCCGGGAGGGAATCATCCATCTCTCGATAGGGACTTCCTGGTGAGTCTTGACACCTGTGACGCTTATTTGCATGCTAACCACTGGGGTAACAACGTAGAACCAGGAAATGGGATAGATTCTCTGATAACTAAAGATAATTACGGAATAATGTATGTTTCTTCCTGCTTTCAGGCTGCATACGACCAGGAACATTTTCCAATCTTCAATGATTATCATGGCCCGTCATTGGCAGAGGCATTCACTCTTTTACCTGAAAGAGGGGGAGTAGCCTTTCTTGGTTTTACGCGAGCGATAGAGTTTTCTACAGCCCTGCATTTTAGTTTGTTAGAGGTACTCTTTAATGATAGCCTTACAAATATAGGAGTAACTGAAGCGGTGACAAAAACCCGAAACTACTCTCATAAAACCTGGCTCTCTCATACCTTATTCGGTGATCCCTTAATGCCTATCTGGACCGATATTCCGGAGTCCCTGACTATCTCTTTTCGGGATTCCTTCCCTCCTCTGCCGTTTGATTTCGAAATAAATGTAAGGGCCCAGGCATCTCCTGTAATGGATGCATACGTATGTCTATGGAAAGGGGACGAAATTTATGCAACCGGTTTTACTGATGGAAGCGGTTCACTGAATCTAACAGTACATCCGGAAACAGGAGGAATAATTCTTCTAACTGTCACAAAAGATAACTTTATACCCTATCTTGATACAGTGTATATAGATTCTTTGTTTTCATTTATACCTGTGAATGAGGACTCCGCCTTACCAAATTGTACAATAGACGAAAACATTTCTCCCAATAAAGTCCAGTTCACTTTTTACCTCCCTCGGGAAGACAAGATAAAACTTGGGATATTTGACATTAC
Source organism: uncultured bacterium (assembly GCA_964461395.1). Taxonomy (GTDB): domain Bacteria; phylum Hydrothermota; class UBA3072; order UBA3072; family UBA3072; genus JAFGHJ01. Next base: position 582 of record CAYWUC010000286.1, on the reverse strand, counting down.
CGGCAGAAGGGTTATAAAATTAACGGACAAAAAATATAAAAAGGGTTCTCATTCCATTTGCTGGGATACCGGGGATTCAAAAGGGCATTATATTTCCAACGGAATATATTTCTATCGCTTTTACTATAAAAACCGGATACTTTCCGGTAAATTCTTACTTCTGAGATAGAAAATACTTGCAGAGTTCCCTACTCTTTCCCCAACGCATTTCTTAAATTCTTCTCACAATAGGAATAATCGAAACCTTTTATTATCCCTCTTGAACTGTTACCCATCTCTTCTATACCTGTCGGATTTTCAAGAAATCTTTCAATATAAGAAGCAAGCTGACGGGACTTACCGCTCTCAAAGCAAAATCCATTCCTACCCTCCTTCAGAAGATCTTCCCGACATCCTACTTTATCAGAAAGAATAAGAGGAAGAGCCGAAGCCATTGCCTCTGTAACCACAACTCCCCAGGGTTCATCCCGGGAAGGCAGTACGAAGATATCCGCTATTCCATAGTAACGTGGAAGCTCCTTATTTTCTATAAACCCCGCGAAACAAACATTATCTATCCCTTTTTCACTTGTAAAATCTTCT
>CAYWUC010000285.1:0-1690 GCA_964461395.1 uncultured bacterium | reverse complement strand
AGGTTTTAACTATTCTTATTACTTAAATATTCTTTTGAACAAAATCAGTCAAAATTGGAATAATCCATATAAAAACAGGGATGTGATATTAAAAAATATTGTATATTTTGAAGTAGATAAAAATGGTTTAATATCGAATATACGTATTGAAAACGATTCCGGTGATGAAATATATAACGAGTCGACCATTAGGGCGGTGGCTCTCACTAAAAAATTACCGCCCCTGCCGCAGGAATTTTCTGATGATTATTTAAAGGTTCATCTGGAATTTTTGACCGCGCGATGAGAATAGATTTTTTGACTAAGAAATATATTTATTTATGCCTGGTTTTCTTTTTGGGTTTCATACCTGAAATTCTTCTTGGGCAGGATGTTTTCCTCCGGCTTACAGATTATGCCGGGGGTAAGGTAAATATGGTTGTAGAGTTATCGGAAGTCCAGGGAACTCCCGTATTTATCAAAAAATTAAACAGGATCGAAGACATTATAAGATATGACCTCGATTATTCATTGTACTTTGAAATTTATTCGGATACTGCTATTTTTTCCTCCGAGAATAAAAAAAGTGGTGTCTTACTTACAATATCGGCAAATGAACCGAACTTAATATTGACCCTGTTGGATTTCCAGTCAAAGGAAAAAATTGGTGAATTAAATATACAGGTGTCTGGCGATTATAGAACTTTTTCTCATCGTATTTCAGATCATATTATCGAAATACTTACAGGGGAACAAGGTATTGCCGCGACTAAGATAGTTTTTTCTTATAAAAAGGGTGATAGGAAAGAATTAGCTTTGGTAGATTATGACGGATACAACTTTAAGAAACTTACAAATAACAATAATTATAATCTTTTTCCCTGTTGGGCTTCTGATGGTGAAAGGATATTGTATTCTAACTATGGTAGAGACCGTTTGGTTCTCAATTTGCTTGATATTGAAAAAAGAGATTCCAGGGCAATATTTTCTTACAGGGGGTTAAATTTTGCCCCTGATTACTCTCCGGATGGGACAAAGGTTGCTCTGACAATGTCTAAAGACGGTAATACCGAGATTTATCTTTTAGACCTTAACACAAAAAAAATAAACCGCTTGACCAGGAATTGGGCGGTTGATTGTTCTCCGGGTTTTTCCCCGAACAGTAGGGAAATTGCCTTTGTCTCAGACCGTTCGGGTATGCCTCAAATTTACATTATGGATATTTACGGAGGTAATGTAAGGAGACTTACCTTTCATGGTGATTATAATACTTCGCCAGCCTGGTCTCCCAAGGGAAGTTTAATTGCTTACGTTTCTCGCCAGGAAGATAATAAACAGCAAATCTGTGTTACAGATCCAAATGATTTTCAACCCATACAGTTGACTTTTGATGGTAATAACGAAGATCCATCCTGGTCACCGGATGGTTTACATATAGTTTTTGCCTCGAGACGCACGGGATGGTATCAACTATGGTCAATGAATTGGGATGGTACAAGACAACGGAAACTCACCCAGGGTATTACAGCCTTTTCCCCGTCCTGGTCACCGTATTTGGAATAAAATAATAGGACGTTTATAATGAGAAAAAGTCTTGATTATCCGGGAGGTGGAGATATCCTTCTGATAGCTTGACTAAACACAGAAGGTGGTTGGTTATCTGCTGGGAAAGTATAAATCTTATACTAAGCCCGTTGGACGTTTAACAACC
>CAYWUC010000284.1:0-2121 GCA_964461395.1 uncultured bacterium | reverse complement strand
TTGGTTTTTTGCTCTATAAAAAAGTTTTTCTTTGCTTTTAGATATATTGGACTTTCTTTTAATCCCATTTCTATCGCGTTTTCCATCGTTAAGCTGAGTGAAAGTAATAGTAATGCGAACACATCAACCTCCTTCGATTTCTCCGTCTCTTATTCTGATTATTCTCCTCGCTTTTTCCGCGAGTTCCATTTCGTGAGTTATAAGAATAACTGTTTTTCCCGCACTGCTCAGTTCTTCGAAAATAGAAATTATAGCCTCTCCTGTTTTTGTGTCCAGATTACCTGTTGGTTCATCCGCGAGAATAAGATTTGGTTCTCCGACAAGAGCTCTGGCGATGGCGACTCTCTGACGTTCTCCTCCTGAAAGTTCGCTCGGGAGATGCTTTTTTCTGTGATCCATCCCGACCTTTTCCAGAGCTTTGGCAACCATATCTTCCTTGTCTTTTTCGTTTGTATCCCGGTAAAGGAGCGGCAGCTTAACGTTTTCGAAAACGTTTTCGCGAGAAAGTAAATAGAAAAACTGGAAAACGAAACCTATTTCCTTGTTTCTAAATGCGGAAAGTTGATCGTCGGAATAAGTAGATACTTCTTTTCCTCTATATAAATATTCGCCACTAGTAGGTAAATCCAGACATCCGAGAATATGTAGAAGTGTAGATTTGCCGGATCCTGAAGGTCCTATAATGGTAATGAATTCCCCTTCCTTTATTTTAAGCGACATATCCTTAATGGCTTCTACTTTTTCTTCTCCCATAGAATATTCTTTTCTTACATTTTTTGTTTCTATCAATATATTACTCATAACGCAAACACTCCACAGGTCTTAAATTAGCCGCTTTTTTCGCGGGAAAATATCCGGAAAAAAGCGAAATAACAAGGAGAACAATAACAGAGATTATGGGGATCTCAAGAGACAGGGTAGGTTTGCCTATAAATTCAAATATACCCGTTTCGGGGATAAAAGAACAAAGCCATACAAGCGAAAAACTAAAAAGTAATCCCAATATTCCGCCAATTGCCGATAATGAAAGAGATTCGAAGAGGAACTGACGCAGAATATCGGATCTAGTTGCCCCAACAGAACGTTTTATTCCGATTTCTCTCGTCCTCTCATCCACTATAAAATACATAATATTCGCGATCGCGGCCCCTGCTATAAGCAGCGTCATGGCTCCGACAATGGTCAGGAAATATTCGATCCCTTTCATTGCTTTGTGCGTCATTCTTTCTTGTTCCGCTACATCCCAGGTTCCGAGCGCTTCTTTGTCTTGGGGATCAAATTTATACTTCTCTCCGAGGACCTTGCTGATTTCTTCCTGCGCTTTTTTTGATAGGTCGGCAGACACAGGTTGGTAGACCATGTTGTTTATATACAACCAGCCGTACATTGTTTTAAAAGTCGAGTAAGGAATAAAAACTGCGTGCTGGTCGCTGCCGGAGTAGGAGTTATTCTGGACTTTTTTCTTCATTACTCCAATAACGGTAAAAGGTATACCGTTAAGAAGTACTCTTTTGCCGACAGCGTCTTCGGCTCCGAATATTTTTTCTTTTTCTTCATCTCCGAGAAATATAACTCTTCTTCTTTTTTCAATATCGAGTTTGTTGAGAAACCTTCCTGTTTCTGCAGTTATAGATCTCATCTGTCCATATGAAGGATTTACCCCGCAGACTTTAGCGTTCCTGAGCATTTCTCCGTATTTTATAGGTCGATTCCAGTTTATGTATTCGGGAGAAGCTTTTTCAATGATATCGATTCGTTCTTTTAAAAGCTCCGCGTCTTCAGGAACGAATCTGATATTTCTGCCGATACCGAGACCTTTATAAGGGATACTCGTCTGTCCGGGCCAGAGTATGCCAATATGTTCGCCAAGTCCCTGAAGTCCCTTTTTTACCTGTATCATAACGCCTACACCGAAAGCCATGTTAAGAACAATAGCGGTAGTTCCCCAGGATACACCGAAGATGACAAGGAAAAACCTCATCTTATAAGCTCTAAAATCTTGAGCTAATTGAGTTAATACCCTTTTCATTTTTTTATCGTTTCTCCTTCGGAAAGACCGGAGACAACTTCTATGTTTAATCCGTTAGATAGTCCGATTTCTATTTCTTTCTTTTCTCCGTT
>CAYWUC010000283.1:0-2347 GCA_964461395.1 uncultured bacterium | reverse complement strand
TTTATCGCCCGTGAAAGTCAGCGTATAATTTAAAAAACCCTGAATTAAAGGTGATAAGAGTAATATAGGTATTGTAACAATGACGGAAATAAAAAATCTCTTTTTAAAATCTTTAACCATGTGTTTATGATGTTCCGTGTGATCGTGACCTCCATGATGTTCATGGTGGCTATGTTTCATCTCCTCATGTTCAGGGTGTTCGCAGGTTTCCTCTTCGAAAAATTCCCGGAGTTCAACATTACACATTGAACACTTACCGGGTTTATCGAATTCCATGCCGCATTTCGGACACTTGTATTTTGCCATAATTTATTTCACCTGAATTCCTCGTCTAATCGTTTTATATCCTCTTCGTTAAGCTGCCAGCCCAGAGCGCCAAGGTTTTCTTTTAGATGTTCGGTATTTGTCGATTTTGGAATAGTAATGATATTCTTTTTAGAAATAAGCCAGTTTATCGCAATCTGGCTAAGTGTTTTATTATACTTCGTGGCAAGCTCTTCCAATAATTTGTTTTTCTTTCGGAATAATTCTCCTTTAACGAGAGGTTTCCATGCCGTTATAATAATATCATTTTCCTGACAGAAAGGGACTATTTCCGACTCAATATTCACATTATACATGCCGCTGTGCCTCGTAAGCAGGTTGTATTCTATCTGGTTGTTTACAATTTTATTTTCAGCACATGCTTGCGCTTCTTTTAATTGTTTTACCGAGAAATTGCTTACTCCTATAAATCTTATTTTCTGTTGCCTGATTAAAAAATCCATTGCTCGCATTGTTTCTTTTATCGGAATTTCCGCACTTGGTATATGGATAAGATATAAGTCTATATATTCTGTTCGGAGTCTTCTAAGACTACCTTCGCAAGCCTTAATACAATCGCTATATTCTAAATGCTGCGGTAGGACTTTTGTGGTAATAAAAAGCGACTCCCTATCAAAATCATTTATAGCAAGACCCACCAATTCTTCCGAATGCCCGGCGCCGTACATTTCCGCTGTATCTATATGAGTATATCCAAACTCTATCGCTTCCTTTATAGCAGCAATCTCTTCATCGTCTCTATTTGTATCCCTACTCATACCCCCACCGATCTCCCATGTCCCGAGCCCCAAAACCGGGATATCGGTATCGTTTATTAATTTCTTATACTCTATTATCCCCTCCCTATATAATTCTTATTAATGTCTCCTTTTTCTCTTACCGCCGCTGAACATACCTCCGATAGATATATTAAGACCTATTATAAAACCTAAATTATAAGGCCAGCCGGTATTATTAAACTCATACAAGCCGACATCATCTGTAAAAAGGCTCACAATAAAAGTTATTATAATTATTGCCCCGTGCCATAGCCCCGCCAAGAAACCGGCTTCGTTTCCCGGATTGATTTCCTGATTCCATTCTTCGTTACCCGGAGCACAACTAATAAAAACAAGAGCCACAATTACAATTAACAACAGATAAAAGCTTTTACTTTTCAAAATACCACCTCCTATGTATACAGATTAAGTAAAAAAAGTTAAATAGTCAAGAGAAAATATCCACCCAACCCAAGTATACCACCAAGCTATTAGATGTTTGCTTTTGGCTTTTTGCGACAAAAACCTTTTTATACCAACAAATTATAAAAATTGAGAAAAAAGACATGAAGAAAATAAAGTTTTTTTTTAAGCTAATGCTAAAGGCAAAAAGCTAGGAGCTAAGCTTATCAACAAATAACACAAATGTGTTTTTTTAATTCTAAGCTAGGGGCAACGAACCAAAAGCTACTCTCTACTATCTACTCCCTACTCCCTATTAATCTACTTTTTACTTTTAGCGAATATCTTTTCTGTACGTTTATCGAATAGTACCCATATAGAGTAAATGCCGACTGCGGTACCAATTGGGAAAGATACTAAATCGAGGAAAGATTTGATAAGAATGAGTATTCTTGCCCAACCCTGTTGTTTTAATAGCCCGATTCCACCTACTATCCCGGGTAACGAGAGAACTATAAAGAACCAGGGTAAAACAAACCCAATTGTCTGAAGAATACGTATAGCTTCTTCATCTACATCCGGCATTCTTGCAACAAGATTTAATATCGTAAATACAACAACGCCCATTATAACTCCTAATACACTAAAAGCTATGTGAATTATTCCTACCGCTTTTACATGATTTTCCATTTTGCCTCCTTAAATTTTAATATTATAATTCCGCCTTTTCTATTAAAAAGCAAGAGCATGCTATTAAAATAACGCTGAACAAAAATGTTGCCGTCATAGATGCTATGTTCAAACTAAAAGTTTCAACATCTCCGGCTAAAGTAAATTTCATAGAAATTTCCGGAAGATATGAA
>CAYWUC010000282.1:0-1991 GCA_964461395.1 uncultured bacterium | reverse complement strand
ACTATGATTATATGTTCCTATTTAACCATTCGAGGATTTAACTATTCTATTGTCTTTCTGGGATTTCCATTTAGGGACTGTTTGTTACGATTTAAATTCTACCACCGTTGATACTGGTTTTCCGTATTGAAAGAATTTTTTGGTGTTGACATAAACAATAAAAATTATTATCATATTTGTAACAATAAAGGAGATATAATTTATGAAATCTAATGGTAATATAGATACTGCAATCGAGGAACTTAAAAAATCTTTAAAAGGAAGATTCGGCAAGGGAATAGAATTATTCCTTTTCGGCTCAGTTGCCAGAGGAGAAAGTTCGGAATCGTCAGATGTAGATATACTTGTTCTACTAAAGGACCCAGTCAGCACTGCCATTGAAGAAGAAATATACGATATTGCTTATGAAGTAGGATTGGAATACGATATTGTTTTCGGAATTATTGTTTATACTAAAAAACAATGGAATAGGCTTTCTAGCATACAATCTCCTTTAATTGTAGAAATAAAAAAAGAAGGAGTAAAGATATAAAAAAAGAATTAATCAACTATAGAAGAGATAGAGCTAAGGAAACACTGAAAGACGCTAAAATACTTTTCGATAAAGGAAGTCTATTTTCTACAGTAAATCGTATCTATTATTCCATTTTTTACGAAGCAAACGCGCTTCTTCTAACAAAAGACTTAAGTTCTTCAAAACATAGCGGCATCCTTTCAATATTCAATAAAGAATTTGTTAAACAAGATTTTATAAGCAAAGAATTGGGCAAGTTTTATAACAGAATGTTTGAATTTAGACAAAAGAGCGATTATGAAGAATGCTCTGAATTTGAAAGAAAGGATGTGGAAAGATGGCTAAATCAGGCAGAAGAATTTATAGAAGAAATAGAAAAAATTATAAATACGCTTGATCGATAAAACATTTATTTTCACATTTCAATGCCTGACCCTGTTAATACATTGCCCGCCTGCAAGCTGAATGTATTTCAAAAGACAGCATGAAACATATCATTAATTTTAAAGACTTTTCATGGAAGCATACAGGCGGCTCAGGCATTGATTTTTGAATTTTTAAAATTTAAAAATCAAGGTTTGCTCCTTAGGGCCAACCTTTAGGATAGGAATTGAAAAGGGAGGTTTAAAAATGTCCGATTTAAGTCCAAAAACAACTTTTGAAGAAATCTTTGAAAACGCAATCGAGATAGAGAAATCAGCAGGTCGGTTATATGTAAAATTCGCGAAAATGTTTTCCTCTTTTCCGAAAGTAGCAGAATTCTGGGAGGGAATGAATAAAGATGAATTAGATCATGCTAAATGGTTGTCTGAAATCAAGGAATCTCTTTCTGAGGAAGTACTATCTTCTTCCCCGGATTACGATATTATTTTGAAAGTCCATAATATCAATAAATCACTCGAGGAGTATTCGGCAAAGAAGATAGAAAATCTTGACGATGCATACGAATTGGCTAACGAAATTGAATCTTCAGAAGTCAACAATCTTTTCAGTCTACTTGCGCATAAATTTATTCCTTCCGAAGAAAAAAGAAGGATCCTTCTCTCGGAAATAACTGAACATCAAATGAAGATAATGGATTTCCCGAAGAATTTTGGAGACAGGATATTAAGGAGAGAAATAAAAGCCGAAGAGAACTAAAAGTGATAGGACGCAGATCACGTACGATTTTTAGGATTCTTTATTTTAACATGAAACTAGTAACTTGGAACACGAAACACTGATTCACATAGAATCCAGCAAACTTTTTACCTCTTCCGGATATTTCCCTGAGAGGCGGTTTTTCTTTAAATTTTCTTTCATTATTCTGTCGATATCTTTATCCTTTCCTATCCATTTTTTTATAAATTTAAAACCCGCTTCAGGATTTGCTGCGGCGAATACACTGATAGTAAATGACAGTCCCTTTTTTAAAACATCAAAATCTTTTTCCCTGTCCATCTCTCTTAGAATAGTCTCAGCCATTTCGAAACAGAAT
>CAYWUC010000281.1:0-6338 GCA_964461395.1 uncultured bacterium | reverse complement strand
TTTGCGGTTGTATTCGCCGCTATGGGTATTACATTCGAGGAAGCTGAATTCTTTAGGAATGATTTTGAACAGACCGGAGCTCTGGAAAGAGTGGTTATGTTTTTAAATCTCGCGGATGACCCCGCAATCGAAAGAATATCCACACCCCGTGCCGCGTTAACTGCTGCCGAGTATCTTGCTTTCGATCTTGAAATGCATGTTCTTGTTATTATTACGGATATGACAAATTACTGTGAAGCATTAAGAGAAATTTCTGCTGCCAGAAAGGAAGTTCCGGGAAGAAGGGGCTATCCCGGTTATCTTTATACAGATCTTTCTATGATTTACGAGAGAGCCGGGCGAATAAAGGGTAATAAGGGTTCTATAACAATGATGCCTATTCTCTCTATGCCGGACGATGATAAAACCCACCCGATTCCTGACCTTACCGGTTATATTACGGAGGGGCAGATTATTTTTTCTCGTTCGCTTGAAAGGAAAGGAGTCTCTCCTCCTATCGATGTTTTACCTTCGCTTTCAAGACTTAAAGATAAGGGTATAGGTAAAGAGAAAACGAGAGAAGACCACGCGGATTTGTATAATCAGTTGTATGCCGCATATTCAAGAGGTAAAGAAGCCGAGGAACTTTCAGTGATTCTCGGGGAAGCTGCTCTTTCGGAAATGGATAAAAAATATCTTGAGTTCATGAACAGATTCGAGGCAGAATACGTTGGGCAGGGAGAATATGAAAATAGAAGTGTGGAAGAAACTCTTGATTTGGGCTGGAAACTTCTTTCTATATTTCCCAGAAAAGAGTTAAAGAGAATCCGGGATGAATATCTGGATAAATATTTTGTAAAATTCGGCGGAAAAGAAGATAGTGAGGGTTAAGGAGCTGATGAAAACGCAAGTGAAAAAAAATAACTTCTACGATATTGATTTATTATAATTGCTGAAATGCAAATATTAAATATCAAAATGTAAAATGACAAATCAAAGTTCAAATATGAGATTTAAAAGAAACAAACGATGAATAATATAAATAGCTTTTTGTTTTTTGTTGTTAGGAGAGGGGATGATTTTGCATTTTAATCTGTCATTTTGCTTTTTAATTTTTGATATTTTATTTTCGGAAACATCTTTGATTCCTGCTTGTTTTAATACAAGTTCGTTAGGCGCGATGACCGATTCAGGGAGAATATAAGGTATGGCGATGCAGGTAAACGCGACGAGGATGGGGCTGCTCCATCTTAAAAAACGGCTCAATATCGCGAAAAGAGGACATAAATTGTTGAAGCAAAAGCAGGATGAGCTTCTTAGAATACTTCAGAAGACTATAAATATGCTTTCTTCTATGAGAAAGGAAGTAGAAGAACAACTGGCGGAAGCTTTGAAGCAATTTTTCCTTGCTCGTGCATACCAGGATAAAAGCATTTTTGAAGGTTCTTTTTTGATGCTGGATACCGATATCGAGTTATCGATGGATGTGGAAAAAGTCATGAACGTTTCTCTTCCGAAATATCAAAAAAGTTTGAAGGGCGAGATTGTCTCTTATGGATTCGCGATGACATCTCCCGTGCTTGACGTTGCGCTTAAGGGTTTGATGGAAGTCTTTGATAGGTTAATTGAAATGGCTGAGCTTGAAAAAAGAATTATTCTTTTAGCTTCCGAGATGGATAAAACAAGACGCAGAGTAAACGCGCTCGAGTATATACTAATTCCTGAGGTAGAAAGTAATGTTAGAGAAATAAATATGAAACTCGAAGAAAGGGAAAGGGAGAAAAATTCCAGATTGATGATAATAAAGGATGTGATAAGAGGCTAACATGTCCTTTTTCCTTTTATTGTTGAGTATCTCTTTAACCGAGATTAGAGTTAATAAAATAGCTGATACTACAGCTAAGATGGTTTCGCTTTATCCTGAAATCGCGGGAATTGACTATATTGAATCTTTATTGTTTAAGTTGACAAATGAAGAGAGAACAAGAAGGGGTTTAAAGGAATTGCAGTTCGATAAACGATTGAGAATTGCCGCAAGGCAGCATTCAAATGATATGTTAAACAGAAAATATCTTTCACACAATTCCGGCGACAATATTAGTAAAACCCCTTTACATCGAATATATAACTCGGGTTTATCCGTTCTTGTTGTTGGTGAAAACATTGCGGAAAATAAAGGTGGTACGGTGCGGGCGCTTTTAAAGGAAAATCCGGATTCCTTGGCAAAAATTGTTATAAAAGAATGGATGAATAGCCCTCCGCACAAGGAAAACATTCTGAACCCCGATTTTACTCATTTGGGAATTGGTTATATTGCGTATAAAAATACCCATAAAGTGACTCAGAATTTTGCGGATGAGAGAGAATTTTCCGTAGATAGTATGTTGGCAAAAGTAGATAAAAAAAGGTATTTAATATCCTTGTATATGAATGCAGTTGTTCCCGAGGTTAGTATTTTTGATAACGGTGAACCTATGGATACAGATTCTATTTATATGCGTTCAGGGCGTATGGATTTCCCCTTAATAAAAGATTCCGGTCTTCATAAAGTAGAACTGTGTTTAAGAGAGGGAACGCTTTACCGTTGTGGGGTAAGATTCTTGGTTAATACGGATTCTCCGATTGAAGACATTTTCCCGACCTTGAGTTATAATAATAAGTAAGAAACTATTCGCTGTTCGCCTTTTGCTTTTAGCTTACCACTAATTCCTAATAAAAAGTTTATTGTTTTTTTAGCTAACTGCGAAAAGCCAAACGCTAAGGGCTATAAAAAATTTTCCCCCTTGCATTTATTGAAACTATTTATATTTTGTGAGCAGTGAACATAATGTTCTTAAGTCGAATGATAAACTAAAGTGTTTTTTTTCCAAAATAAAAAAGGAGGAGCTAGGATGGAAAAAATGGTGTACTTCTTTGGAGATGGTAAGGCAGAGGGTAATATTTCTATGAAAAAAACTTTAGGTGGTAAAGGCGCCGGATTAGCAGAGATGACAAGTATAGGCGTTCCCGTTCCTCCGGGTTTCACTATTACTTCTCAGTGTTGTTTATATTATGAAGAGCATAAAAAGTATCCGGAAGGTCTCGAAGAAAAAATTAATGAAAATTTAGATAAATTAGAAAGTGTGATGGGGCAGAAATTTGGAGCGACCGATTCGCCTTTGTTGGTTTCTGTTCGTTCCGGAGCAGCCATTTCAATGCCGGGTATGATGGATTCAATTTTAAATCTCGGATTAAATGAAGAAATAGTAAGGGATCTTGTTAACAATGCGGATCCTCGTTTTGTATATGATAGTTATCGTAGATTAATTCAAATGTATGGTGATGTGGTGATGGGTGTTGAGCACGAAGATTTTGAAGAAATAATTCAGGAAACTAAGAACAAGAAAGGGGTAAAAGAAGATGCCGGACTGACTGCTGAAGATTGGAAGGAGATTGCAGGTAAATTTAAAGCGCTTGTTAAGGAAAAAACCGGAAAAGATTTTCCACAAGCTTCTAAAGATCAATTGATGGGCGCCGTTAACGCGGTTTTCTCGTCCTGGGATAATAAAAGAGCAAAAGAATACAGAAGGATAAATAATATTCCCGGAGATCTTGGTACCGCTGTAAATGTACAGGCGATGGTTTTTGGTAATAGGGGAGAAGGTAGTGGTACCGGTGTTGCTTTTACAAGGAATCCTGCGACCGGAGAAAACACTTTTTACGGAGAATATTTGCTTGATGCGCAGGGCGAAGATGTTGTTGCAGGTATCAGAACCCCAGGTCCGGTTACTCACAAGCAGAAAGAAGAATCCGGTTCGGCAATTGATGCTTTTGAAGATGTGATGCCTGATATGTACAATCAGCTTGAAGATGTAAGAAAAAAACTTGAAGGACATTTTAAAGAGATGGAGGATCTTGAGTTTACGGTGGAGAAAGACAAACTATGGATTCTTCAAACGAGAACCGGAAAGAGAACTGCGATGGCTGCTGTAAAAATAGCTGTGGATATGGTTGGAGAAGGGCTTATCGATAATAAAGAGGCAGTTATGAGAGTTAGCCCGGATCAGATCGATCAGTTGTTGCATCCTATGATAGATCCTAGAGCAAAGCTTGAAGTTATTGCAAAGGGACTTCCTGCTTCTCCCGGTGCTGCTTCGGGTGAGGTCGTATTTACGGCGGAAGATGCCGTAGAAAAAGTTAATACCGGTAAAAAGGTTCTCCTTGTTCGTCATGTCACTTCTCCGGAAGATATTGCCGGAATGAATGCTGCAGAAGGCATTTTAACTTCAAGGGGAGGGATGACTTCCCATGCGGCTGTGGTAGCAAGAGGTATGGGAACCCCTTGTATTGTTGGCGCTGAAGATATCTCAATAGATTACAATGGAAAAACTTTTACAGTTGGTGGTGTAACCGTTAAGGAAGGAGATGCCATAACGATTGACGGAACTACTGCTCAAGTTATTCTTGGTGAAGTTCCGACAATAGAACCTGAGATTTCAGGTAATTTTGAAAAAATATTGGAGTGGGCGGATGGGATAAGAAAACTCGGAGTAAGAGCTAATGCCGATACTCCTAAAGATGCAAAACAGGCGAGAGATTTCGGAGCTGAAGGAATCGGTCTTGCGAGAACAGAACATATGTTTTTCGGAGAGGACAGAATTCCTGCTATGCGAGAAATGATATTGTCTGAGACTCCCGAAGAGAGAAAAAAAGCACTCGACAAAATACTTCCCATGCAGAGAGGAGACTTTGAGGGTCTCTTTAAAGCGATGGACGGATATCCTGTGATAATTAGACTTCTTGACCCGCCTTTGCATGAATTCCTGCCAGAAGATCCGAAAGCAATAGAAGATCTTGCCAGGAATATGGGTATTTCCAAAGAAAAAGTAGAAGAGAAAATATTGAGTCTCGAAGAGACTAATCCCATGTTGGGTCTTCGTGGGTGCAGGCTCGGTATTCTTATTCCTGAGATAACGGAAATGCAGGCTAGAGCAATTATTGAGGCAGCTGTTAACGTAGTAAATGAAAATGTTAATGTTATTCCGAAAATTATGATTCCTCTTGCGGGAAGAAAAGAAGAAGTTGCCTCGCAGAGAGAAATTATTGAAAGAGTGGCAAAAAAAGTTTTCGAAGAAAAAGGAAAGACTGTTGATTATCAAATAGGCACAATGATTGAACTTCCAAGAGCTGCTCTGACTGCCGATAAAATAGCGGAGGTAGCTGATTTCTTTTCTTATGGAACGAATGACCTAACTCAGACAACTTTTGGCTTTTCCAGAGATGATGTAGGTAAATATACTCCCGATTATATAGAAAAAGGTATCCTACCGGCTGATCCTTTCCAGACTTTGGACCAGGAAGGTGTTGGTCAGCTCGTTGAAATGGGCCTTAAGAAAGGTAGAAAGACGAATGCCGATTTAGAAGTAGGTATTTGCGGTGAACATGGGGGAGACCCTGCATCTATTGAATTTTGTCACAAAATTGGTCTCGATTATGTTAGCTGCTCTCCTTTTAGAGTTCCGATTGCGAGACTCGCTGCAGCTCAGGCAGTTTTAAAGGAGAAAAACAACTAAAAAGATAACACAAATTTCTATTTTTTCGTACACCTCTACAAGCAAGGGCTAAGTGCCCTTGCTTGTTTTTTTAGCCACTAAAGAGCATAGTTACAAAGATTTCAATTTGCTCCTCGCAATGACATCTTTCTTCGTGATTGGGGCAACCTTTCTACAACAAAAGATTCTTTTTTTAGGTAAAGTAGGTTGGGTTTTAAAAAATATATATATTTTTTCCTCTGTGATCTCTGTGAGTTTTTTGTTTCTCTGTGTTCTCTGTGGTAAATTTTTTTGTGTTTCATAGTTTATTTTTTTTTGAAAGTTGACTTCCTGTGAAATACCTATAAAATTAGATTAGCAAAATGGAAAAGAATTTGAAATATTATTTTTCATATCCGCTTTATCAGGGTAATGTAGCAACAATTATTGCTCCCTCTTTTTTATTCTCTTTTATGGTTTTCCTCTCGCAAAAGTTTGCCGAGTTAATAGGTTATTATGGGGCAGTTCCGGGATTGCTATTAGCTGTTGCTATTGTTTGTTTTTCTTTGGATTATATACGTCAAATAGTGAAGTCTGCGGCGCGGGGAGAAACAGAACCTCCTCTGTGGAATATAGAAAAAGTCGATTTGGAAGAAATGTTTAGAGGGGTAATACCTGTTGCGGTTTCTATTTTTGAAGTTTTGTTTATTGCTATACCTGTAAATTTTTTTATTTCTCTTAGTATGGATACCAGTTTTTTGAACCAATTTATAGGTTATTGGAAATTACTGATTTTTATCCCTTTTGTTATATTGTATCCTATAAATTTATTATCATACGGTATTTTTG
>CAYWUC010000280.1:0-4033 GCA_964461395.1 uncultured bacterium | reverse complement strand
CCATCATGCCTCCTTGAGATAGAATCGTATTTCTTTTATCACTTCTTTGCCTGCTCTTTCGTTTAAAACATCTATAAGATCTTTCTTAAAAAAAGAAAGTTCATTCATCCACGCGGAAGAATTAACGGCTAAAGTCAATTTTCTACCCCTTAATCCAGTCGGTCTCGCGTGCTTCGCTATTGCCGTAGGGCAAATTTCATCCCATTGGCTTAAAACCTCGATTTTAAGCAAACTTTCTCCGAGTTCTTTAGAATGTATATATTTTTTCAGTACATTTCCTAACAAATGGGGATTCATTTCCCTCCTCTATCATATATACATTATAATCTTTATCGTTTACAAGATTCTCGCTGGTAGTTGTTATTAAAACCTGTCTGGTTTTCGTTAAAAATCCCGATAAAGAATTAGCGTTTCTTTTGTCTAAACCACCTAACATTTCATCTATAAGTAATATAGGTTCTTCTCCTCTTATCTCGGTTAACATCCTTGAGATTGCAATTTTTAAAGATGTTACGAGTAATTTTTTTATCCCAAAAGAAGATGATGTTTTAGCGCAATGATTATCCACTTTAAACCTGATATTATCTCTATGAGGTCCCAATATTGTATAACCTATTTCTATTTCCTGTTGTCTTTTTCTATTAAATTCTTCTTCAATATTATCATAATCGGCTCCCGGGATGTATTCTATCTCGGCGGTTTTACCGGTAAGTTCTCCGAATATTTCCCGCGCATAAAGAGAAAGTTTCTTTATAAAAGCCTTTCTTGCTTCTACAATCGGATACATCAATCCAATCAATTGTTTTTCCCATAATTCAAAGGTGCCTGCCGGATCTCCCTTTTTTGTGTTAAGAAGAAGTTTATTCCTATGCTTTTTTACTTTCCTATATTCATATAAACAATTCAGATATTTTCTATCATACATAGAAATACTTACATTCATAAGATAACGCCTCTTTGAAGGTTCTCCGTTTATTATCTCCACATCCTCATTAGTTAAGGCTATAACGGGAATTGTCCCGAAAGCTTCTTTCATACTATTTTGCTTCAAATCATTAATGAAAATTTCTTTTTTTTCGGAATATTTAATCTTTACTTCAGTGTCTCCATAAGTTCCGGAAAGAATAAAGAAATTTTCTCCAAAACAAAGCAAATTTTCCGCCCTTTGCGTCCTGAAGGAACTGAAAGTAGAAAGAAAATAAACCATTTCTATGAGATTAGTCTTCCCGATACCGTTGTTACCCACGATTAAATTCCTTCCTTCAAGGAGTCCTAAATCTAAATCTCTAAAATTTCTAAAATTCTTGCAATATATGCTTTCAAGGAACATTATCTATATGCAAATATATATAAAATCCCTAATTAGTCAAGGGAAGTTTGGACTTAAAAATGGGAAAATTTGTGAGAAAAGTTGGTTCGTTAGTTCGGATTTTTTAAAATACCTAACGATCCAACTACCTAACGTCCTAACCATTAACTATCTGCGTTAATCTGCGTTCTAATTCTGTTTTTAAAATTTACAATTTGCAATTTCCAACTTGCAATTTAAAATTAGATACTAAGAAATATTGTGCTTCTTTGTGTTCTTCGTGTCTTTGTGTGATATTTAGGTGCTAGGTACCAGGTACTAGGTTCCAGTATTAATTTTTTGACATCGGACTTAGGACTTTGGACACTGGACTAAGATAATCTGCGTACTATTCTTTACCGGCTGTGGAATTCTACAACATCCCCTTCCATCAAAATCTCCTCGGGTCCAACCTGTCTGGGATTATTTCCTCCCCTCCATAATTTTGTATATTTCATTTTGTCCGCAAAATCTTTGTGTATATTATAAGCCGCGTCTTCCACGGTAGCGCCTTTGCTTAAAACTACCGGTTCGCTGAAATCGGCATCTTTTCCCGGTGGTTTTGTATAAATCCTTATCCGGTTAAGAAAATTATAAATGCTTTTCTTTAAACCTTCCACGTCTGAATTGAGTTTAAATTCATAAAAATCGAGTCTATTGCAGTATTTTCCACACAACAACTGCAGTTTTTTTTCTGTACTCTTCGAGATTATTATAAATCCGTTTTTTTTCATTAATTCATCGTCTTTATAATAGTCTTTAGATTCCAGAAAAATTGAACCCGTTTCCAATCTGTTTAAAAGCGAATTAAGCTCTTTTTCGGGATTAACCTTACCTCCATCTATCATTCCTATAATGACATCACAACTTCGCCCAAGAGCAAGAAGCCAGGGGGGATGAAAATTTTCGTAGAGAGGCGGAGTATCGACTAATTGTATTTGTACATTTTCAAATTCAATCATTCCCACATCCGGTTTCTGAGTCGTAAAAGGATAGCTGGCTACCTCCGGACTGGCGTTTGTCAGTGCCGCAAGAAATGCCGACTTACCGGAATTCGGAGCCCCCATAAGTACAACCTGGGCTATACCCATTTTGGGAACATGAGTCAGATCCAACCGCCGTGCCTGGGGTTTTTTCTTTGCTTCTTTTTTTAGCTTAGCAATCCTGCTGTTTAACTCCGCCCTTAGCCCATCGGTCCCTTTATGCTTTGGCATGACCGCAAGCATTTCTCTTAAAATAGATATTTTCTCTTCCGAAGTATCGGCGAATTTAAGTCGTGCTTCTATTTTATGGTAAATTTGAGGTAAATTTGCCGGCATAATTTATAAATTAACTAATTAAAGGATTAACTACTATTAACCCGCGGGTCTAACCCATACAGCCATATCTTTTCCACTCTCAAGATAAATATCTCGCAGGATTAACTGCCCGTTTAAAAGTTCTATCTCCTTATCACTTGAAAACTCACCCGACCAAGTATCATAGTATTTCATAAGATACGAAGTAAAGATGGTTTCCGGAATATTAAGAACAAGGTCTTTCTTCTCTTCCTTATTCGGATTTCTTAACCATAAAAAAATATCATTTCCGGATTTAAGTCCCATAACTTCCATATCTCCATCTACACTTACAACGGAAATTTCTTCGAGCACATCTCCGTTATCTTTTAACATCGGCGAAATAAAATCCGAAGCTGCCTTGAAATGAAAATAATGCTCCTCGTGGTAATGCCATTCCCACCACCACGAAAGCGGTAATATCGGAGTAGGAGAAAACATTCCGCGCCATAATCCATTATGCATTTCACCCTCATACAACTCAGCAGGGTGATCTTTGTCCGGGCCTTTCCATCCCAGAGCAAATTCTCCTACAACATCCGGCTTTTTAAACCTCTCAACATAATTCTCAATACTTTTTTTCATATCATCTGTGGGACCATAGTTATGATGCTGAGAGAATTCGATATTTTTAATATCCCATAAACCAAGTATTTCTCTATACGTTACACTCGTAGTAACAATATGCTTATAAGGATCGATTTTCTTTAAATAATCTGCCATTTCCCTGTGCCAGCTCACGATATCCCCAGGAGGCAAATCGACCATACCTATTACATTATCAACCTCATTAAAAAACTCCCAGCAGGCAATGTTTGTCGAGTATCCCCACCTGGCGACGATATATCTCAATTTGTTTTTATATATTCTCTTTGCCTCTTCATTAGTGAAGAAATCAACCTGGTTTTCACAGGGACCACCATTAGCGGCATTATAAGGACTCGTTCTCCATTCGGCATTGGATGCCCATTGATCTACAAAGTCTTTGAAAATTCCGTGATAATCAAATGTTAACATCATGTATACACCCTTTTCTTCAGAAAACATAAGAATGTCATCTAACCTCTTTGCCGTTTTCTGATAATATCTGCCAAGACCGGGCGCGTCCAATACTTCCTCCTCCTTTCCGCATTCAATTTCAATGTTTCCAAGATAGAGCAAACCTTGTAGGCCTTCTAAAAATTCTATCCTCAAGTAGTTCGTGTTTTCCGGAAGTTCATCTATATATACAATAAACCTTCGTTTCCAATCTTCCGCGGTATCCCAGCTTTGACCGAACTCAATCTTTATGGGATTGTATGTAATATTATCAGGGGAAGAATAACATTTTATATTACCCGTAGAAAGA
>CAYWUC010000279.1:0-2302 GCA_964461395.1 uncultured bacterium | reverse complement strand
TATAGACGAAAATAAATTTCCTCTTGTTTATATTTCCCTTTATGAGGATTCTCTTCTTGTCGAAGGAAAAGGGGATGGGGTATTTCATTTTGAAGGAGAAATCTCCGGAGGCATTATTGAAGTAGATTTTTCACGAGAATTCTTCAAAATAGTTGTTTCTAGAAATCGATCATTAATAATTTTTATTTTCTTTATTCTTTTGGTGTTACTAAGTTTACTTTTATATAAATTTATGGGATTTAAAGATTTTGATATTGATGATGAAAGGGAAGCTCGTCATATTGAAGAGATAGGGGCTTTGTCTTCCGGTTTTTCGCAAGAAATAAGGAAACATCTTAAGACGCTTTCTAGGCTTGCCGAAGACATGGAAGGGGGACAGGGTAGGATTCTTGGAGATGAAGTCAGGAAAATGAATCTTGTTGTGGATTCTCTGAAGTTATTAATCATTTCCGGAATTGATAAACATCCTGTCGATATAGACAATACAATCGGAGAAGCTATATCACTTGTAGATAACAGGAATAATACCGTGGATATTAAGTTGGAATCCGTCACAAAATTAAAAGTAGAAGCAAGTCGTACCCTTTTAGTGACAGCTTTTTCGAATATTATTAAAAACGCAGTTGAAGCGGATGCGAATAAAGTTAGAATTCTTATAAGGAAAGCCGGAAACGTTGTAAGAATAATTATTTCCAATAATGGTAGGGGAATCGATAGGGACAAAATAAGAAGAGTTTTCGAGCCTTTCTATTCTAATAAGAAACAAAGTGGATTGGGTTTGTTTATTGCTCGTAAAATTGTTGAATATCATGGTGGCAGTATAAAAATCGAAAGCGGAAAGGAAACTAAGGTTGATATACTGTTGCCGTTGAAAGATTAATTTTTTTCGATTTTACCCATCTGTTTTTTACTGGTTCTCTTTGTATATCCCGCAACGTGTCTCGGGCTATCCATTTCGCGGTTTTTGATTGCAGACATTTAAGTTCTCTCGCAAATTTTGTTACTTCTTTATTTAAGTTTTCATTCTTTTTTCCTATATTTCTTAGTGCCCAGCTAACGGCTTTCTTAACATAATTGCGTTTATCTACCGACCCCTGTTTTATTATGGGAAAAAATTTTATGAATTCATCATCCGGCATTTTTTTATTGTGTACTGCAATACAGGCGATTAATGAAAATGCCGCTCGCCTGATGAATTCTTCTTCTCTTTCAGACCATTTTTTGATCTTCTTTTTTACAAAAGATAGTTTTCTGAAAAGGTTCATGCAAACCTGATCGCATACATCCCAGGAATTAAAATCGGCTACCCATTTTTCGGCTTGTTCTTCGGTGAGTTTATTTTCTTCCCCAATCATGGAGGCTAAAATTTTTGTTTCATCAATCCCTTTTGTCCATAATTTCGAGGCAAGTTTATGGTCCTTGCCAATCTCTTTTGCAAGTTTTCGCAAAAAAGGAATAGAGTTTCCCAATCTATTAGTTGTGCTAATGCCGTAACGAGCCATCCCTTCCAAATTGTCAGGATTGGCTTTACTTTTTAATTTTGAAACTATATCATCTACTGAATATTTTATATTTGAGCTTTTCATATTTTATTAACGAATACGAAGTATTATCAATCTGTTCGATTGATCCATTGGTCAGGTGCCCGCAGCAGGTACGTATTGTTTTCTCCGTCAGTTACTCTTACAACTACTTCGACCTGAATTTGCGGACCCCATTTAGGTCCTTCCCTGGCGACTTTTTCAAGTTGATGCTCCCTGTTAGAGTTATCTGGACGCTCTTCACCCGAGAATCCCGTTTCCCACAGGAGTTCATCGTTTATTATCCACAAGCGGTTGGCATCAATCGAAGATGAAAACTCCAGCGAATTGATTGCAGTAACCCAGATTAAAGCAATAAGAGGTTTCCCGTCAGGCGGGCTGATAGGCATAAAATCACGCCATAAATAGGTTTCTAATATATATTCTCTACCATCGATTTCAATCTGTTCGGGTGCGGCTAATAAATCCTGAATCGAAGGCACTGGTGATTCAAAAAGTTTGCAGCCCGGTATTAGAATACAGCCTGCCACTGCGAATGTTATTATTTTTTTAAAATACATGGTAACCTCCTTTTAAAGAGATTTTTATCCCTGAATTTTATATAGTGTTTTACTGTTTTTGGCACTTGACGTTATTTATTATTAAAATTTCTCTATCTATGGGGAAACTAACTTTATTTTTCGATAATCTTTCGAATCCGCTTTCCTCGTTTTCCCATCCGCTGAAAAAATATTCTATCAGTCGTTCATTTTCCGGTTCTT
>CAYWUC010000278.1:0-1725 GCA_964461395.1 uncultured bacterium | reverse complement strand
CATCTACGGAACGGATGAAACAATAGGATTTGATACAGCCTGCAATACCGCTCTTGAAGCAATAAATAAAATAAAAGATACGGCAGTATCATTCGAAAGGATTTTCGTCGTTGAAGTAATGGGTAGAAAAAGAGGCTTTCTTACACTTGAAGTTGGCATAGTATCAGGTGCAGACGCAATACTCATTCCCGAGGTAGAATCACCTATCGAAGAAATCGTCGAAGGACTTAAAAGAGAACGAAAAAAAGGGCAAACCGACGCAATAATTGTAATGGCAGAAGGTATAACAGAAAGAGACAAGATCACTTCTATAATAGAAGAAAAAACCAAATGTTCTACCAGAAAGTCGGCGCTCGGATATATACAAAGAGGCGGCGCGCCTACAAGAAGGAGCAGAATGCTGGCGATCGAATTCGCGAGTCACGCTTATGAATTAATAAAAACAAATCCCACCAGGCCCACGATGGTAGGACTCGACGGAGAAGAAATTATAACGATGGATCTCGAACAATCTGTCGCGGGCTACAAAGAAATAGACCTGGAAAAATATAAACTTCACAGGCTTTTATCCAATATATATTAATCCCGAATCAATAAATAAACGCACATACAAATTCATTTTCAATTAGAAAATCACAAAACAATAGATAAGACTAAGGAATTTTTCCGAATTTCTTTTTCCATTGGGCCAATAAAACCTATACCAAAAATTCAATTCCCAACAATTCTTAAATAACCTCCTTGACAAACTCAAAAAAATCAGTATAATACTTTATATAGCAAAGTACTTTGCTATAACGGAGGAAAAATGGATTGCAAAAAAAATAAACATAGTAGCACAAAAATAAAAATCGTAAATTTTATTATTGCTTTAATTTTGTTGTCGGCGGGATGCGCTGTGCCTTTCCAAAATGCGGAAACGCTTAAAAAAGGTGAAGAGAAAGCAATTATTGGTTATAGTCCAATAACCAATCTGTCCATTAGGTACGATAAAGCGCTTGACGGATTTACCGATGTCGGTTTCGGCCTGGACCTTAATATTCCATTTATGATTCACTCTCTGGGTTTTGTTTCAGGGAAAAGAAAATTAGTATCTTTCGATTTATCCAACGACAACCGTCTAAATTTGCTTATGTCGGGCTCAGCAGGTGTTCTCCTGGCAGAAGATGAATGTCCCGGTTATTATCAGGCTAATGGCATGATTGGGCTTGGGAAAAAACCAACTCTTCTAACAATAGGCGGTGGACTACTTAAAGACCCCAGATACTCTTATGATTTCATGCATAACAGTTTCAGCGATGAAGTTTTCCGGCATATGTTTTTTGGGCTGAGGGTTAAGCATTTTATGATTCAAATGCAATTTATCTTTAGAGGTGAATACGACGACTTTATCGGGAATATAGGGATAGCTTATTGCAAATAAAAATGGAATACTAAATTTAAAGTTCTGAGTTTAAATGATCTTAAGAAAAATATGATAAGAAAAAAGGGGAAAAAATGAATAGCAAAAATAAGAAATCTGATTTTTCACAAATAAAAACACTGGGTCCTGTTGTTGTTTTATTCTTACTGTTTACAGGTTGCGCTGTGCCATTTGAAACTGCAAATACGCTAAAAGCGGGAAAAGCTGAAAACATAATTGGATATACAGCTCCTTTGAATGTCACTGCCAGGACAAATTTTGGTGTAACGGGATATACTGATTTGGGAATCGGTTTAGACATG
>CAYWUC010000277.1:0-5290 GCA_964461395.1 uncultured bacterium | reverse complement strand
ATTACTATTACTTTCACTCAGCTTAACGATGGAAAACGCGATAGAAATGGGATTAAAAGAAAGTCCAATATATCTAAAAGCAAAGAAAAACTTTTTTATAGAGCAAAAAACCAACTCATATGTTTACTCTGAAGCTTTACCGGAAATAAATGGTGGATACAGTTGGACAAAAACACGAAGTGAAGTTCAGGGCATAAATTCCGTCGACACGATAAGCGGATATAGCCTTTCCGCGACATGGGAACTCGGACCCGACGATATATTTTCATCACTCGGGACTCATTATAAAAATAGTTCCGCGTATTATTCTTTTGTCGACGAGACTAATAATGTTATATACGAAATTGCTTACCGGTACCTAAAAACTCTAATGACTCAAAAATTACTGGAAAGCAGAAATGCGGGTGTCACAAGAACGGAAAAAAACCTAAACCTGATAGAAGAAAAAAAAGCTCTCGGGCTTGCCTCAAACGCTGAAGTTCTTAAGGCAAAAGTAGATCACTTCCAATCGAGAATAGATCTTCTCAACACAAAAAAAGAAGCAAGAGTTTCCGCTTTAACGTTAAACAATATTTTAGGTTTAACGGCAAAAGATTCTCTGGAACTCGAAGAACCTGAAATCGAATTCGAAATCCCTTCTAAAGATTCAATACAATACATGGCTATGGAAACAGACCCGCTATACAACAAATACAAATCGGAAACAAGTGCAGCAAAATACGATTTATTGGGCGGAACAACGGAGGATCTTTTTTCTGTTTCGTTGTTCACAGACTTCCAATATGCAGGCAATGATTTCCCCGAAACTTCTGTCTTGAAGGATAATTACGATTATTCAATCGGTCTTGCTATAACGGTACCGATATTTACCGGTTTTTCGAGATTTAATAAATTTACCGTCAACAGGCTAAAAAAGGATTTAGCCGATATAGACTTATCGGATAGAGCGAGGGAACTTAATGTGACGGTAGAAAACGAATATTTAAGTTACAACGAAACAGAAGAAAAACTCGCCCTTGCCGAAGCGACTCTGGAATTCGCGCAGGAAAGCCACAACGCCACTAACGAAAGATACATTCTCGGAGAAGCTTCGGTTATAGAATTTTTAGAAGCGGAAGAGGACTTACTTGAAGCGGAATATTCTATGACGGAGGCCCGGTTCGACTGGTATCTATCTGTCTATAAAATTAAAAGACTGACAGGAAATTTAACCGTAAAATAAAATATAAGGAGGAATAAATGAAAAAAAATATTAAGAAGCTTTTTCTTACATTTGTCTTTTTTACTCTTATTCTGTCACCTTTATTCGCAAAAAGCTCTTATAAATTCCACCGAGATATCAGAAAAACTTACGACGTAAAACCGGGGATGAAATTGAGCGTATCCAACCGAAATGGAAAAATCCAGATAGAAAAATGGGATAAGGACCAAGTGGATATCTTTGCTCGCATAAGATCAAATAAGCGTCTAGAAGATTTAAACAAAATCGATGTCGATATTAACGTGGATACAGACATAAACATTTCAACTAAATTCGCTGGAAACAAATCTAAAGACTCAAAAGAAACAGAGCCCGGCGAATATGATTTCGGCTTCTGGGATATTTTCAAAAAAATAATATCGCCAAGCAACTGGGGTTCAGGAGCTGCAGTTGACTACCAGATAAAAGTTCCCGATTATATAGTTATTTTATACGCTAAAAGCACAAACGGCGAAATAGAGCTAAAAGGCACAAAGGGTCCCACAGAGACAAAAACAACAAACGGTGCAATCAAAATTTTTGATGTGGATGGAAATATAGAAGCGAATTCGACTAACGGAAGAATAGAGATAAAAAACGTAAACGGTTTCGTATCCGCCAGAACAACAAACGGCAAAATCAAAGTAAAAAGTAAAGGTATAAAAGAGTTAAAAACTACAAACGGAAGCATAGAAGCAGATTTTAAAGAAATAAAAGAAACAGGAACTGAACTCAGAACTACTAATGGTTCAATAAGCCTTGGCCTTGCTCCCTCACTTAATGCAACAGTCGAACTAAAAACTACTAATGGCGGAATAGATATAGATGACATACCATTCGAGGTTATTTCGAAACATAAAAAGAAATACATTAAAGGAAAAATAGGGAAAGGCGGACCAGAAATAAGAGCAAGCACAACAAACGGAAGCATAAAGATAAGAAAATTGTAAAGAAGAAGCCAGGAATCAAAATCCGCAAAACAAGTTAAATAGTCAAATTGTCGAATGGCTAACTCGGCCTCACATACCTTTTCTATTTTTCCCTAAAAAATACTCTTGACAAATTCTACATTTGTAGTATAATGTACTACAAATGTAGAAGGAATAGGGGGGTATTTTGAAAAAATTGATTACTGTAAAATATAAAAGTAAAATTTCGTGTTTGTTCTTTTTTGTTTTATTGGCGCAAGTTTTCACGTTAACGGCATACGCTTCTAACGGGAAAGACAAGGGTGGAGAAAAAATACCTTACAGGATCCCTCGAATAGATTCAGAAATAAAAATAGACGGTTATCTCGATGAAGAGATATGGAATCAGGCGGTTAAAATCGACGCGAACATCGAGGTCAACCCGGGGGAAAATATTCCCGCGTCAGTCAAAACAGAAGTTTATATGGCCTATGACAATTCAAATATTTACGTTGCATTCAAAGCATTCGACCCTGACCCCTCGCAAATCAGAGCTAATTTGTGCGATAGAGATAATACATGGGATGACGACTGGGTCCTCATTCTATTTGATACTTTTAATGACGAGAGAAGAGTATATGATTTTGCTTGCAATCCATTAGGAATCCAGTCAGATATTATCGAAAGCACCTCAGGTGGCGGAGGTTCATGGGACGCAATATGGGAATCTGACGGGCGTATCACAGAAGAAGGATATATAGTAGAAATGGCTATTCCATTCAGTTCTCTAAAATTTCCCCGCAGTGAAGGGGAGCAAACATGGGGTTTCGACGCCGTAAGGAGTTATCCCAGAAACGTACGCCATCATATAGGTTCATTTCCGAGAGACAGGAATAACAACTGTTATTTTTGTCAGCTTAATAAAATAACAGGCTTCAGCGACGTAGAACCCGGCAGAGATATAGAGGTTACTCCTACCTTTACTTCGATAATCTCACAGGAAAGGGAAAGCGGATCTCAAGACCCATTCGAAAACGATTTTTCAAATGAACCCGGACTTACCTCGAACTGGGGAATTACAAACAATCTTAAACTGAGCGCGACTCTCAATCCGGATTTTTCCACAATAGAGTCCGATGTAATACAGGTAGACGTAAATAACCCTTTTGAATTATGGTACCCTGAAAAACGCCCTTTCTTCCTCGAAGGAGAGGACTTTTTTGAAACAGAAATTGACGCGGTTTACACAAGAACTTTAGCAGACCCGAACTTTGGCGTAAAATTAACAGGAAAAGAAGGGAAAAATACGATCGGGTTCTTTTCCGCCCAGGACGCAATAACAAATTTTGTTTTTCCCTCCCTTGAGAGTTCCGAATCCGACAGCATAGAAATAGAATCTTACGGTACAGTTTTTAGATACTTACGTGATTTCGGACAATCTTCGAATATAGGTTTACTACTGACAGATAGAGAAGGAGAAGATTACCACAATCGTGTACTGGGAGCAGACGGGATACTGCGTCTCGGAAAGAAAGATGATCTTCGATGGCAAATCATAGGTTCAAAAACCTTATATCAGGATAGCATTGCTTTAAGGAACTACCAACAAACCGATGAATTCGGGGGTAAAGGAATCGATATAAATTATTCGCATAATGACAAAAAATACAATTTCTTCGGCACATACGAAGATATGAGCCCAACTTTCCGTACAGATCTTGGTTCCGTAAATCAAACGGGTTACAGATATATCGATTTAGGAGGAAACTATATATGGAGAGCAGGGCCCGAACACTGGTTTACCTGGATCAACATATACGCCGGTGCCGATATAGGAAAAGATTACTACGGCAATACAGCACGTAAAGAGCTAAAAGGCAATGTCAATTATAACGGTCCTCTCCAGTCATATTGCGGTATCTACGGACAGATATCAAAAGACCGCTACGAAAGAGAAGAATTTAATACGAGTTATTTAAATTACTGGGTCGGGGGAAAGCCAACAAAATGGGCGAACTTTAATTTGTGGAGTGTATTCGGGCACCGTATAGATTATGATAATGTACGCCCCGGGAAAGGTTTACAATTAGGCGTTAGCGCGACTTTTAAAATCGGTCCTCGCTTATCGGTCAATCTCGACCATTATTATGAACATTTAAACGTAGAAGGTGGCAGGCTTTACTCCGCCAACAGGGAATATATAAAATTGATGTACCACTTTAACGAAAGAATATTTATTAGAACGATTTTCCAATACGCCAATTATAAAAAAGACTCCGTCCTCTATACCTATTATGTCGAAGAAAAAGAACAGGATTTCCTCAGCCAGATTATACTCACATATAAAATTAATCCTCACACAGCTTTTTACATAGGATATTCGGATAAACACTATGGAAACGACAATACAGATATGACACAAACCAACAGAAACTTTTTCGCGAAAATCGGATACGCGTGGATGTTTTAGATAAACAGGAGGGTATATGGGGTTAACAAAAGCCGAATGGCAAATAATGAACGCTTTATGGAAAAAATATCCCGCATCGGTAAGAGATGTAATAGGCAATCTGGAAGAAGATGTAGATTGGGCATATACTACCGTTAAAACCATGCTCGACAGATTGGAAAAAAAGGGGATTCTAAAAGCAAAAAAAGAACGTAATGTTAGCATGTATGAGCCTGTTGTCTCACAGAAAAAAACAAAACAGGCAGCAATTAAAACTTTTGTAAACCAGGTCTTTGAAGGAGCCGTGGGACCTTTAATGCACCATCTCGTCGCCGAGAAAGAATTATCAAAAAAGGAAAGAGAGGAGTTAGTACGCATTCTAAAAGAGGAGGAGAAAAAATGATTGAGCAACTTAACACATTAAGCCTAGCGTGGTGGAGCTGGGGAAAATAATATAAAGTCTTTTTTCTTTGTGTCTTAGTGTCTTTGTGTGAGATTAATTTGGAGTTGGGATTCTGGATTCTTGTTCCCGTCTTCTGACTCCTTTTTTATTATATCAAATCAAGGCACTTTTCGTAGAAAGCCTTGTAATCAGATCTTCTCGGATCACTCTCATCGAGATCGAGAAGTGCCATAGAATCCCTGGGATGCAAATTCAATATTCCGGCTATCATATACGGTATATTATAACCC
>CAYWUC010000276.1:0-13604 GCA_964461395.1 uncultured bacterium | reverse complement strand
ATTCTTTAATCCAATATGTAATTTCTCTGCTGCGTGCGACGCTTTTTTGCTAAGACCTTCGGGTAATTTTTCGAGGAGATTCCAGGCGTCTTCCATTATAAGATTGTAAATTTCGGCTGATTGGAGTCTTGTTAAATATTCTCTGAATCCCCCTACATTTTTTGCTATAGACATTTTATTATCGTTTAAAATAACCAACATATCCTTTTTTAAATATCCTATCTGGTTTAAACCTTCTAAGGCTTCTCCTCCGGTTAGGGCTCCGTCACCTATGATTGCTACTACCTGGTTGTCGAGGGATTTTTTGTCTCTTGCAATCGCGAAGCCAAGAGCGGCGGATAGAGAAGTGCTCGCGTGTCCTGTTCCGAACGCGTCGTAGATAGATTCGTCTCTTTTTAAAAACCCGCTTAAACCACCAAATTTACGTATTGTTTCAAAACCTTCTCTTCTGCCGGTTAGTAATTTGTATCCGTAGCCCTGGTGGGAAACGTCCCAAATTATTTTGTCTTTGGGAGGGGAGAACGTTTTTAGAAGGGCTATGGTTAATTCGACGACTCCGAGATTTGGGGCGAGGTGCCCCCCGTTTTTTGAAATAGTAGCAATGATTTTTTCTCGCATCTCAGAGGCGAGAATTTTAAGTTCTTTTATTGATAAATCTTTTAAATCGGAAGGAGAGTTTATTTTATCAAGCAACATTTAAATACCTGCAAAAGCCAGGGCGAAAAGCACTCCAAAGATTAATCCTATTATTACTTCTACCGGTGTATGGCCGATTCTCCCGGGCATATAAGTATTAGCTAATTCTTTTTCCGGTACTGACTTTGCTATTATTTTTATAAGTTCCGAGTGTCGACTAATGACTCCTCGTACAACGTATGCTTCTCCCATAATAAATATAGAAAGAAATAAAGCGATTATAAAGAGCGGTGAAGTGAATCCATAATATAGTGCTATTAAAGTGGTTAAGGTGATAGTTGCTGCCGAGTGCGCGCTTGGTAATCCTCCTAAGTTTAAAAGGTTTGGAGTGAATTCGAGTTTCTTTCCTATTATCCAATGATTAAATATTTTTATTAATTGACATGCCAATCCGCTTAGATAAGGAAGTAAAAAAAGGCGCAACAAATTTGAATTCACTTTAGTTCTTCCTTGCGATTAAAAAGTTTATTATATTTTTAAATGTTTCATCCTTCGGTTCCAGTATTTTTAGTTGTTTTAAAGCGAGAGAGCTGTACTTCTTTGCTATGATTTTCGAAAAATCGGTTCCGTAAATTGAGGGATAAGTTAGTTTATTGTTGTCTTTTTTTACTTCTTTTCCCATTTCTTCTTTTTTCCCTTCTACGTCCAGAATGTCATCCTGTATCTGAAAAGCCATACCCATTAGAAGCCCGCCTTTTCTGGCAGCTAAAATTTGATCTTTTTTTGCTTCTGCGAGTATTGTTCCTATTTCACATGACGCAGAAAAAAAGGAAGCCGTTTTATGAGAATGTATGTATCTTAACAGTTTGGGAGACTTGTTGGATGAATCGAATAGCACATCTTCTGTTTGTCCGCCGATGATTCCTTTATTCCCAATAGTTATAGTTAGAGTCTTTAAAACCCTTTCTTTTAAAATAGGCTTAAGATGACTATGCGCTATAATGTAAAAAGCATGAGAAAAAAGAGCGTCACCTGCCAGGATGGCAATATCTTCCCCGAATTTTTTATGAGAGCTTAAGATGCCCCTCCTGTAATCATCATCGTCCATTGCGGGTAGGTCGTCATGTATCAGAGAATAAGCGTGAATTAGTTCAATAGCCGATGAAACAGGCATAATTTCATCAAAATTATGCCCTCCGGAGAGAGAATAGGCTGTAAGCATTAGAATAGGTCGAATTCTTTTCCCTCCGGCGAGTACTGTGTACCGCATTGCTTTGTGTAATAATGGAGGATATTCCTCTTCCGAGGGAAGGTGTTCGTTTAATTTTTCGTCAACTCTCTTCTTCCAATTCTTCAGGTAATTCTCTATATTCATCGGTTTTAAATTTACCTTCACTATCTTTTATTAATTTCTCTATTTTGATTTCAGCATTAGCGAGATAGTCTTTAAGATTACTTAGGATTTCCATGCCTTTTTCGAATAGAGGAAGAGATTCTTCAAGAGAAATCTCTCCTTTTTCTAATTTTCCAACAATACCTTCAAGCTTATTAAGCGATTCTTCAAAATTCATAAATACAACCTATCATAATTATGGCTAGGTGTCAAGGGCAGCCAGAAATTTTTTGCGAATTGCGAATTTCATTTTCTAAATGTTCTACATGTGATGAAGATAGCACTTAGCTTTTCGCTTTTGGCAGTTAGCTTTAAAAGAATAAAATAAAAGATTTTTGTCCTTTCAAGTAAAGTTTTAAGGTTAAGCTTTTTTATTGATACCTAATGCAAAAAGCAAAAGGCAAAAGGCTAACAGCTAATGGTTCATAGAAACAGTGTGTTTCGTGGTTAAATAAAATACTTTTCTCAGTGGTCTCCGTGCCTCTGTGTGAGAATAATTTGGGGATGGGGGTGGGTTTTTGAACAACAATATTTCTCTTTGTGGTCTTTGTGTGCTCCGTGTGAGATTATTTTTTTGGGTAGGGATGGGTTTCTTGCCCTTGACATTTAAGAAAAAGTTTGTAATATAAGTTTAATTTGTAATAGTTACATTTTTGGAACGGGTACAGTAGAGGAGGTGATATGGAAAAAGAGTATCCTTTAGGTGGTGGGGGTTTAAAATGGACTCATGCCTCGTGGCTTGAGGAGAATTTGGGTGGTAAATTTTCTATTCTTGATGTTCAGCCTGATATACATGATTATATACTTGAGCATATTCCAGGTGCTATTTATTTCAATCCGAATTTATTGAGGGTATCTTATAAGGGTATGCCCGGTGTTTACGTACCTGGGAAAGTCGCGGAATTGCTTTTCGGGAGAGTTGGGCTTTCTAACAATTATCCGGTTGTGGTTTATACGGGTGTTGGTGGAGTTAGGGGTTGGGGTGATGGTCTTGAGCAGACGATGGTGGCTTATTCTCTCGTGAGATTTGGACATAAGAGGGTTTATGTTCTGGATGGCGGTCTGAATAATTGGAAAAAGGAAGGGCGAAAGCTTACTAAAGAATTTCCCGTTGTTACGGAGTCAGATTTTGAGGTTAATGTGAGAAAAGATTATTTGCTTAATTATGAGGATTTTAAGAGGGTTAAAGATGATGAAGGGGTTATTTTACTCGACGCGAGACCGGCAAATGTTTATGAGGGTCAGGGACCCTGGCCTAAACCCGGACACATACCCGGGGCGATAAATCTTCCATGGAAAAGTTTAATGGTTGAAGATAATCCAACTCTTTTAAAAGATGAAGATGAGATTAAGGGTATTTTAGATAAAAAAGGTATAAGCCCGGATAAAACCGTAATTTGTTCCTGCGGTACGGGCAGAGAGGCAACAAATGAATTTATTATGTTTAAATTTTTACTTGGGTATCAGAATGTAAGGATTTATGAAGGTTCTTTTACCGAGTGGTCTTCTTATCCTGATAACCCAACGGTAGCCGGTAAAAATCCACGGTAAAATTAAGGAGGGTTTTTTAATGGAAGAGACTATTGCTGAAAGGAAGGAAGTTTCTAAGGAGAAAATTATCGCGGTTAAAGCTGAGGTTTATTCGAGAGTTGTAGGTTATTATAGGCCTGTTAACAACTGGAATGAAGGAAAAAGGGAGGAGTTCAAAGAAAGGAATTATCTTTCTTTTGAGGCTGAGGAGGTTGCCGAGTAGTTTATAGGCTTTAGTAGAAAGGGAGGAAAACTTGCTTTTCGAAAAAGTCGAATCGGAAGGTTTAGCTCACAATTCTTACATTTTCGGGCATAATAAAGAAGCGTTTGTAGTCGATCCCCGACGGGACATCGACATTTATCTATTTTTAGCTTCCCGTAAAGGTTATAATATTAAATATATTTTTGAAACTCATCGTAACGAGGATTATGTTGTAGGTTCGAGAGAACTTTATGAGGTAACCGGCGCGGAAATTTTTCATGCCGATACGGGGTTAGACTATAAGTACGGTCATGAGGTAAATGACGGGCAGGAATGGAAGATGGGTTCTTATAAAATCGAGGCAATTTTTTCTCCGGGTCACACCAAAGGCAGTATGAGTTATCTTCTTTTTGACGTTAGTGGTTCTCCCTGGGTTCTTTTCTCGGGAGATGCCCTTTTCGCGGGTGATGTAGGCAGGGTCGATTTATTGGGTAGGGATGAGATGGAAGAGATGTCGGAAATGCTTTACGATACAATTTTCCATAAATTCTTTTCCCTCGGTGATGGGGTTATTGTTTGTCCGGCTCATGGTGCCGGTTCTGTATGCGGAGGGGAAATTTCCGAGAGGCCGTGGACTACTATTGGACTCGAGAAAAAGTTAAATTCGAAGCTGCAGTTTACTGAAAAAAAGGATTTTATTAATAATGTATCAAAAGAATTAGAGAGACCTTATTATTTTAAACAGATGGAAAAATTAAACGTCGAAGGTCCTCCTATACTGGGTTCCCTACCGGTGCCTGTTCCTCTTTCTCCGGATGAATTTTCAAAGGAAAAAGAGGATGCGGTTGTTCTCGATTCCCGGATGGAGTCGAGTTTCGCGGGTTCCCATATCCCCGGTTCTATTTCTATATGGCAAGGAGGAATTCCTAATTTTGCCGGTTGGTTTTTGCCGTATGATAAGAGGATACTTCTCGTTAATAAAACAGATGACCCTTTGTCTGTTGTGAAATTATTGATAAGAATAGGTTATAATAATATTACAGGTTATCTTTCAGGTGGGATGCTTAGCTGGAATACTTCCGGTAAGGAAAGCGCGTCGATAGGAACTTTGAAAGTTCAGGATTTGTGCCGTTTGCTGGATAAGGGAGAAGAGATTGCAATTCTCGATGTCAGGAGTGAAGAGGAAATAAAAGAAAAAGGTAAAATACGCGATGCTTTAAATATTCCCGTTACTCGACTTTACGAAAGAATGGATGAAGTGCCGAAAGAAAAACCTGTTTGTGTTTTTTGCGGAAGTGGTCTTCGTTCAATGATGGCAGCCAGTCTTCTTAAAAAAGAAGGATGGGATAATTTAAAAGTCGCTCTCGGCGGTCTTGCCGGATGGAGTTCAAACACCTGCCCTGTTGATTTGTGAGAGAGTTTTTTCCGAATACAACAGAAGTCTTTTTATTCGTTATCTTTTATTTAAACTATATGCGGATTATTTTTTTCTTTCAGTGTGAGATGGTATGGGTTGACAAGTCCCGGATAGATTTTTATCATTTATTTAGCCGGGTTATCTGAGATAGTCTTCAATTAACTATTTGTTATGATTTATTAAAGATATAATATTAATAAAGGAGGGTATTATGAAAAAAAATTGTTTCGGAAAGAAAACAGTATTGGTGTCTCTCGTCCTGATTGTATTATCTATAAATGCGTTTGCGGGTTCTCGGGATCATGACGGAGGATTTTTTCTGAGATTATCAACTGGTGGCGGCGGAGCAGAGACAGAGTTTAGTGATCCTTCTTTCCCTGCGAAGTTTTACGGGGCTAGTAGTGACGCTAATATTGCCATTGGAGCCTGTGTTTTTAACAATTTTGCTTTGCACGCAACGATGTTCGGTATAGTTATGCCTGAGCCTACTTATGAGCTTGGCGGATTGGAAGGTATGTTTAATGGGAATGTCTCGGTATTTTCTATTGGAATTGGAGGTACATATTACCTTATGCCAGCAAACATCTATTTCTCGGGGTCTATGGGTTTTGGGACTATAAAGCTGGAGATAGGAGGGGGCGCAGTGGAATCGGATCCGGGTCCGGCTTTCGATATAACTTTAGGAAAGGAATGGTGGGTTGGAGGCAATTGGGGACTTGGGGTCGCCGGTTCATTTGGTTATCACTCCATAAAGGAATCTGAATCTGACTATGGGTGGAGTGGAACTAGCCTAGCTGTAAGATTTAGCGCGACGCTCAACTGAATAAAAAAAATATTTTTGCCTGAGATTTGCCGCAGGCAAACGATTTCTTATTTTTTCGATACCGTATTCGGTAAGAGTTAGAAAAGCGTATATATAAAAGGTGCCAGAGCTGATCCTTCTGTTAGAACAATCAACGTGCCGAGCAATAAAAGAAAGAATGTAATCACAGCAAGAAGCCATTTCTTACGGGCTCGTAAAAATTCCCAGAATTCAACCAATATGGACATTTTAGACATAGAATAACCATCCTTTGCTATTGTTCTGGTGGGCGTACATATATTAAAATCCCCCTAATCTTTAGTACTGTTTTTCAAAATATTCTTTTGAAGCTGCCTGTTCCTGATGTTTATTCCAGTAAGTTTTTTCGTTTGTTCCTATGCCAGTCTGCAGGTAACGTTTCCTCATAAGCCGCGAGATTAGACCTATTGGTGTTAGTACCAGGTAGAAAAGTGCCGATAGTATAACCCGGGTCATTACACCTCCTAGGGCAAACCCTATGTAGCTGAATAAAATAAATAAGGGTTTCAATATTACGGGGAAAATCAAACCCGATATAATGGCAGCACCGGAGATCAGATAAAATATGGGAAAGAGAGAGTTTCCTCTTATCCATTGTATAGTTCCGAGGATTGCCAGAATGATTGAAAGCCCGATACCGAATTTTTTCCATTCCCTGCGGTCTTTAAATTTCGAAGTATCCATGATTGCGGGTTGTTTCGGGGTAAATCGACCGAGTACAAAATCGTCTTGCCAGGAGATACCCGGAATGATTTCGGGTTGTTTTTTCTTATCCAGGAGATAATTCCCAAGAACCAGATAATCCATCGCGGTTCGCATAAAACATTTATACGCATCTTTGGGTGTGCAGACGATGGGTTCTCCCCGTACGTTGAAAGAGGTGTTTACGAGAACGGGATGTCCCGTTTGTTTCCCGAATTCTTTCAACAGAGAATGATATTTTTCATTTGTGTTTCCGTTAACTGTTTGGAGTCGCGCGGAGCAATCGACATGAGTTACTGCCGGTATTTCTGACCTTGCGACGTTCAATCTGTCGATTCCGAATAATTGTTGTTCTTTTTTGCTTACCTGGCGGCGTTTGTCCTCGGCGACCTCGGCAACAAATAGCATGTATGGACTGGGCCGGTCGAATTGAAAGTATTTTTTTACGGCATCTTCCAATACGGATGGTGCGAATGGCCGGAAAGACTCGCGAAATTTGATTTTTAAATTTAATTTCTTTTGCATCTCCGGGGAACGAGGATCTGCGAGTATGCTTCGTGCGCCAAGTGCCCGCGGACCGAATTCCATTCGTCCCTGAAACCAGCCGACTACATTTTCCTGTGCCAGCAATGCCGCTGTCTCTCTCACAACTTCGGCATCGGATGACTTGTGAAAAGGAATATCATAAGAATCCAGAAATTCCCGTATCTCCGAGTCACTGAACTGGGGACCGAGGTAGGAGCCTTGCTGGGAATCACGCCCACGTTCGACTGTTCGTGAATTTTCCAGATATTCATACCAGACAGAAAGCGCTGCGCCCAGCGCTCCACCGGCGTCACTTGCGGCAGGCTGAATCCATATATCTTCAAAGGCGGTATTTTTAAGCAGTTTTCCGTTAGCTACACAATTCAGTGCTACTCCGCCGGCCAATACCAAATGTTTAGAACCTGTTTCTGCTTTCGCGTGATTGCAAATCCGTTTTAAGATAAGTTCGGTTACTTCCTGCACAGAGCGTGCTAAATTCATTTCTCTCTGAGTTATCTTACTTTCCGGTTTGCGCGGAGGGCCGCCGAATAGTCGGTTAAATTTTTTATTCGTCATAGTAAGCCCCACCGGAAAGTTAAAATATTCCAGGTTAAGACGGAACGAGCCGTCCTGTTTTATATCTATAAGGTTATCCAGAATAGTTTGAACATACTTTGGTTCCCCGTAAGGTGCCAGCCCCATCACTTTATATTCTCCTGAATTAACCCGGAAACCGATGTAGTAGGTGAATGCGGAATACAGCATGCCGAGAGAATGAGGAAAATGGAGTTCCTGTAATATTTTAACAGAATTCTCTGTTCCTAAACCGATGCTGGTAGTTGTCCATTCCCCAACGCCGTCTGTGGTTACAATGGCGGCTTCAGAAAAAGGAGATGGAAAAAATGCCGAAGCAGCATGGGATCTGTGATGTTCGGGAAAGAGTATTTTGCCTTTGAAGCCGGGGAGTTCTTCTTGTATAAGGTTTTTTATCCAGATTTTCTTTTTTATCCAGACGGGTATGGCTTTTATAAAAGAACTGATTCCTATTGGAGCATATTGCAAATACGATTCGAGAATTCTTTCGAATTTCAGGAACGGCTTATCGTAAAACGCGATATATTCGAGATCCGATGGGGAAATATTTTCCTCCTGTAGACAATAATTTATTGCATGGGTTGGAAATCGATAATCATGTTTAATGCGGGTAAATCGTTCTTCCTGTGCTGCCGCGATAATGTTTCCATCCCTAATCAGAGAGGCGGCACTGTCGTGGTAAAAAGCTGAAATTCCAAGAATATACATCGATCTACTCAATCCAGATTTAATTTGTTCAGTAAGCCGGAGGGGTCGGGATGATCCGGTTTTATTTGTTTTAATTTTTTTAAGTACCGAACTGCTTCTTTTTTATTGTTCAGGTAGTAGTTTACCGCTGCAAGATTGTAATATAAATCTCCTTCTTTTAATCCCATGGCTTCTGCCTTCTGTAAATAAGGAAGGGCTTTATTAAAATCTTTTTGAAAAAGAAATATCTGTCCGACCCATTTATTTGCAAGAGCCGTTTCTTTTAGGCTAAGCGATTGGATTAGCAATACCAGGGCGGTACGGAAATCGCGTTCTTTTAAAAATACTGTAGAAGCGGAGTTATATCGTTTTGCCAGGAGTTGGGTGTTCGGTGAAACATGATACTGTATTAGTTTGAATGATTCGGGTTTAAGTGATCGCATATGTTCAAGCACTTTCCGGAACTCATTCACTTGTCCGTGGCAGATATAAACATGAGCGAGTGTGTTTAGGAATTCCGAGTCATTTGTCAATGAGGTCCCCGCCTCATCGCAATAAGACATGGCTTTGTTAACATTTCCCTGCTGCAGATACAGGTGCGCAAGGTGCTTGATGGCAAAATCATTTTTCCTGATTCGTAATGATTCTTCTAAAATAGCGAGAGCTTCTTCCTCTTTGTTCAATTTAAACAACATTTCTGCGGCACCTTCATAGAACATGACCTCATGGGGTATTGTATAAATAAGCGCCCGGTATTCCCGGTAAGCCTTTTGGTATTCTTTGTGGACTCGATAGTAATTAGCCAGGTCTAGGTGCCCCACTTCCACGCCTATTGCTTTATTTATTAATACTTTCAGTGCTATCGAGTCTACCCTGTTTTTCGGGATGTAGGTATCCAAACTCGTATTACGTAATTCCTTCGGCCGGAACGGCCATCCGCCCCTTAGCCAGCGGACGCTTAGATTTCCGTACACTGTATCCAGGGCGGTCATTCCCCAGTTTTTTTTATATACATCGAAACTTTGTATGTTGCTCGAATCCCATTCTGGGCTGATATATCCTTCTGCCCGCAATGTTTGATAAAACCCGTCTGCCATAAGGAAATTACCGTCCACATTGGGATGAAGATGTTCAAGTATTAGCTGGTTTCCGATAATTCCATGGGGCGAGTGTTTTTCGAAAATTTGCTTCATGGGAACTACAGGAGCTTTATATTTGGAAGCCAATTCGTGAATAATGTCGTCGAAATCCTCTGTTGCCCTAAATCGAAGAGCATCCAGATCTTTTGCCCTTAAATACAGTTGTCTGGCTTTTTCATAATCACCCCGGGTTTCCAGCTCCTGTGCCTTCAGGTAGACTTGCTTTGCCGGGGGGAGAGTATCGGATTCGGACGATTGAAACGGCGGTTGTTCTCCAATATTGCTGACCAACTCGCTTAACACTACAGGTACGTCCGCTTGATTCGCTATCCGCAGTATTTCCTCGAGATTAATTCGAAATTGTTTTTTCCCCTGTTCGTATAATTTACTCCCCAGGGGGATAAATTGTTCAGAGACGATTCGTTCCATTAAAGTTGCCGTCGGGTCTTCTGGATGGTTCTCGAGATTTGGTTTAGGTGATGATTTTACCTTACTGATTAGTGTTCGTAACAGTCGGAATAACCGAAGGTGTTGCATTTTTAGATAAATTTCAATAATCGACCGTCTGCGTCCGATCGATTCTAATGAGGCAACTCCCAGAGCTCCGTAAAATTCGTTGTGTCCCGCGTATATAAGTATGAGATCAGGTTCGTATTTGAGGATTTCATCGGTGAAGTCGAGAATGGTGTAACTGTTAATTGCCGCCATAGCTGTGTTTACTACTTCGATACGTCTCTCCGGAAACTTATCCTGTAGTCTGCGCCAGAGAATCCGGGAGAACATCAGGTTATTACCGTATGGAAATCCGGCAGTAGTCGATCCGCCGAGGACGAAAATTCGATACCCGTTTTCCGGTTTTTTCTTCAGGAATAAATCCTTAGGGGGATCGGGAACAGTAAACTGTTGATGAAAATATCTATTTCCTATATCCGGATTACACCGATAGTAATCCGAGACCTCAGCCGGAGCAGTTACGAACAGACGTAAATCTCCTCCATAGTTTGCGAGGCGGAGAATTCCCTCTGCAATAAGAAGGGCTCCCAGTGCGATTAAGATAAGCAGAAGGTTAAACAGTATACGCTTTCCGACACTTATTTTGTGAGAGGAGTTAGACTTATTAATATTTTTTTTCATATTCTAATTTTTCCATTAATTTTCGCAAATATACAAACACACATTTAACCCTTTGGCCAATTATAGACATTTAAATATCGGAGTCAAGGGGGGATGAAGATTAAGAGACTTCCTTCTGAACGGGCAGTCTTCACTTTTAATTAAGGTTAAATAGTATGTTTAATGGAAAAAATAATGAAACTCCAACTATTAAAACCTTGACGAATGGCCTTAAATTTCGTATGATAATTAAGATATTAAAGTTT
The DNA here is from genome assembly GCA_964461395.1 of uncultured bacterium. Taxonomy (GTDB): domain Bacteria; phylum Hydrothermota; class UBA3072; order UBA3072; family UBA3072; genus JAFGHJ01. The sequence goes on along the minus strand of CAYWUC010000276.1, from coordinate 2,559 downwards.
AGAACTTTTAGTAAAGAGTTTAAAAGGGTTAAATACAATTAAGTTAACGGTTGTTGATAAGGCGAAAAAGAGGCGTTCGGATTTTAAACTGTATAAATTAAAAGTAGAATATTATTGGCAGGGAGGGAAAGTGTGAGAAGATATAAAATTTTTGCTCAGTTCGTTTTATTTTTGTTTTTTGTGTGTACCCTAAAAATCTCCGGAAAAGAAATATTACAAAAGACTTTTGACGGAAAAGGTTTGTACTCTATTGTTTTTGAAGTTAATAAGTGGGGTAGATATTCCATACAATCTTTTAACGAGGAAGGAACCTCGATCCAGATTTGGGATAAAAAAAATGGTCCGGGCATGATCGATGGATTAGCTGGCGAAAGAAACGGGAGATTGGACCTTTTTCTGGAAAAAGGAAAGTACAAAATACAGACTCTATCGCATACAAAGGGTAGGAGTAAAGCGACTGTTAAAGTTTTTTCATTCGAAGAAATAAATGAAAAAAATCCCAAATATTTAATTCCGTATAAAATTCACAAAACGGAGCTACTCGATCTACAGCAGGTTTCTTACTGGATCGAAATCGATACAATTACAACCTTACAGATAGAAGCTGCAGGGAGAAATATATCTGATCTCGAACTCTGGAAGGACGGAAACTGGAGAGTGGATGCTGAAATATTAACCTCGAAGAGCTATCCTACGCAGGAAACTCCTCTTGTGTGTTTGAAAATGGTTGTCAGGGTTAATCCCGGATTGTATTTGCTTACCGCTTACGGAGGAAAGCAGGCTAATTGGTCTAAGAGAAGTTCTGAAAATCCGCTTTATGTTGTCTGGGAAATACCAAAGATTGCTACTACAGGAATTATGCTCGATGAAGTTTCTTCGCTCGGTTATAATCAGTATCTTGTTTCTTCTGAGGTTTCCAGTATGTTGTTGGAAACAGAAAAAAAAGTTCTATTAAATATCGAGGTAAGTCCTTTTAATTATAATAGTCCATATCAGTCTGTCACGGAAAGAGATTCCATCCATGTGAAGTTAAATGATCCAAGATGTATGCTTAACCCTCACAGTAATACGAATCCTTATTTTCTTGTCAAAGTATTTGGTGAAGAAGGGCAAAGATTCAAGCTGCAAACACTCGAAAAGTTAAACTCTTCTCTTAGTGTTAGAACGACAGGACGATACTGGCTTTCTTCATTACATACAGGGGCGCCCGGGGATCAACTCGGAACTTCGGGTGTGCTGACGCGAAATAGTGGTTTGAAGCTTTACGATATGCAGGTAGATATGTTGACGAACATCCGCCAGTTTTACAGGAAATTTAATCTTTTAGGCTCTATGAGTTTATATTTATGGGTTGAAACTTCGGGTAGGTATGTGATAAATCCTATGGGTGTGGAAGCGAAATGGAAGATAGAGAAATATTTTGTTGTTAAACCTCCTAATTACCGTTCTCCGAAAAGTGTAACGGGGAAAGGTTCTGTGAACTTGACCCGGGGTTTACACAAGTTACACCTATATCCTGAAAACAAAGGCATTATCACTTTAAATATTTACCACATTTCTCTTGTTTCTATGGTTAAAGGATTAGCTGAAAAAATATTCACTGAAGAGGAAGAGCGCTTGTATTCGGGTTTGCCCCGCATACAATTTCCTTCTATTCCGCTGGATAGTGATCCAACCAAAAGTCTTAGTTTGCTTATTAACGATCAATCTCCGGAAGTTGCGGGACTTGTTTTAAGACTTTTACCTTTATCTTTGGAGGATCCTTTACCTGTGTATCTTTCTCCGGGAGGAACAGTTTCTGTTCCTTTTAAAGTAAGAAAAAAATCGCGTATTTCGGTTTCCGATGTAACAGATAAACAGTATGCTTTCCATTTAGACAATAATTCATACACAAAACCGACCATGGTAAAACCGGGAGAATATAAATTAAGAATAGAAAATACAACGGATGATAATATTTTCGTATATGCAAGCGGCAAAATCTTAGAACGTCTTCCCGATACTCCGCCTAAATCGCTGCCGACAGGATTTCTGGATAAGCTGCCTGAATTTCCGAAAGTTAAGCCGGGGAAACCGGTTTTCTTCGACCTCGGGCGAGAAGAAAGTAAAGTGTATCAGGTTAGTGTTGAATCTCCAGGAATTTACCGGCTTGAAACAATAGGTCGATTGAGTACAAAGATTACTCTTCGTAACCGTTTTGTTACAAATTTGCTATCTGCATCTGAGAACGGGTTAGGACGAAACGCCTTATTATTAGTATATCTTTTGCCCGGGGAATACCAGGTAAGCGTTCAATCTACCGGAGAATCAGCCGGGCATCTCGGTTTGTCTCTTAATGCTAATCAGGTAATTTCGGGTGGAAAGTTGGAGCTCGGTAGCGAGGAACGCGCGGAGGTTCCTTCAAGTGTAGGTATCTCATATCTTTTTAGAGTAGATAATCCCGGGACGTATAGAATACAATCATTTGGTCAGGAAGGTTATTTTAGAGCCAGGCTCGATGATGAGGAAGGTTGGCCGATTTTAAAACCCGGAATAAAAGCTGATATCGAGTATAATTTT
>CAYWUC010000275.1:0-4721 GCA_964461395.1 uncultured bacterium | reverse complement strand
GTAGATTCTCTGAATCTAAGTTAAATGGTTAAATTGTAAAATTGTTGAATAGGAAAAACAAGAAAATTTACTTTGTGTCTTAGTGCCTTAATGTGAGATTGATTTGGGTTTTAGGTTGGGTTTTATAACCAATTTACGAATTTACTATTTCACTATTTACTAAAAACGAAGTTTTTGTCAGTAATGCCCATTTTTTAAAACAAGGTTCAAACCGGGATTTTAGTATATTTCGTATGAGGTTAAACACCGTTTCTCTTGATATTCAAAATATTATAAATTTACCTGTAACTTTTTTATATGGGGATTCAAATTTATAGAAATATATTCCCTTTATTCCAGGAGAAAATTTCTCTTCATACACACCCTCAGAATATTCTCCGCTTAGAGGATTGGATACGAGACGACCTAATGCGTCGTATATTTGCAGAGAAATCTTAGCCTTTTTGGGAAGATATATTTTAAATAAAGCGTTTTCTCTTGCCAGAGAGTTAGCAGAGAAAGAAAATGTACCGGGAGTTATTCCTCCACTACTAACAGTAACCATAATAGTATCTGAATCAACTTTTCCGCTGTCGGAGGTTACTGTAAGTTCAACTTCATAGGTTCCGGCTTGCGAGAAAGAGTGATTGGTAGCGATACTGTCTGAGGTTGTCCCATCATCAAAATCCCAGGAGTAATCCGTAATATTACATTTATGGGCAGTGGAATAAACGCCGTTGAATCTATGTGCTTCTCCCTCTTTTAGTTCAATATCATCGAATTCTACTGCTCTTACACCGGGCTCTGTTTCTATGTATTCATCCGAACCTGATTCTCTTACCAGGTAGTAAGTTCCCCCGCGTTTTGCCGTGAGTGTAATATCTCCGTATCCGGGTAATTCGGCTGTAACGTTCATTTCTGCTTCCAGTGGTGTATATGCGTATATCAACCACTCTCTTTCCGGAGATATTCCTATTGCATTAGCCATTATCCAAACATTGAAAATTTTTGGACGCATCGTGCTGTACTCGTCTTCGGAAACAGGTTCGTAAGTTATATCATTAGGTAATTGATACCATCTCATTCTTTCATTACCATTGTAGAATAATTCAGGCCAGAACTCATCCCTGTATTTCCATGGGTGAGGAATGTCCGTTAAAAGAACAGGGTCACTATATTTCCAGAAACGTTCTAAGGCAGGATTTACATGTATTTCATCAGTAGCCTCTACAATGGGTTTGAACCATTCCCAGTTTTCTTCCCGAGTTTCAGTGGAATATTTAAAATCCCTTACAACTCTTGGTCTTGTCAACCACATTCCCCATTTTACATAACCTTCATATCTTTCTGGAGGCATCTCTTGTCCTTTGCCTTCCCATTCTTCTATAAATTCCGGGTCAAACCAGGTGGATAGTTCCCACCAGAAATCAGGGTTGATTTCCTTGTAATAATCTCTTTGGAACAGGAGATTCATTGCTTCCATTTGCGGTGAGCATCCTATAAAGTCGCGATTTCCCTGCCAGTTATTGACATAATAAGAAGGGGAAGTGCCATCCCATATAAAAGGAACCGTGGAAAACCTTCCGGGAATAGGGGAAGGAATGTATGCGATCCAGTCATCCAATCTGCCAAAACATAGAGGGTCATTTTCATAACCAACAAATTTTATTTTATCCGACCATTCATCCAGCTCATCTCTCATTCCATCAAACATAGCATTGTATCTTGGAATATACCCATGCCCGGTTTCGTATCCTCCGGCTCCCAGATTTGTAAGTTCTGTATTTCCACCGACTATCTCATTTCTAAACTGCCATGTATCATAATCGGGATTACCGCTATATGCTTCCTCAAACCTGTAATCTTCTTGTATTTCACGGTAATCTATATCGCTTGCTTCATTATTGGAAAGCCATATTACAGTCGGAGGATCCGGATACCAATTCTGCAGTTGTGCCAGAATCGGATTAGACCACCAATCCCTTGATTCGGGATATCCAGCATCGAGTAGTAGGAGGGGATTCACCCAGCATTCGCCTACTGTTTCCCAGTGCTCAATCGGTCCACAGGGGGAAACTCTTGTTTGCACTGTTCCGTCACTTTCAACTACATTGGGATTCTCCTCTGGAGGGAGGTTTACCCATGGTTCTCCCGAGAGCAATGCTTCAGGTTGAGTGGTTTTGATTACTATTGGAATACCATATTGGGATGCTTTCTCAATAGGATTCTTATAATATTCATCCAAGTATGCATTAATAAACGAATCACCGAATCTAAAATAATACGTAAAGCTCAATAGTATATTGTGCCCTTTCTCAATCTTATCTATTTGCCATTCAGGACTAAAACCAGTTAATTGGTTATTGTGTCCATCCTCCCAGTTTGCGGCAAAGGGTAGGGGATTTACTTCCTGTGATAAGGCTTCAAAGGAGAAAAATAAACATATTAACCAACGAAAAATAATTATTGATGAGTTTTTTTCTTTAAATTTATATGTCATGAATCTTATTCCTCTTTACTATGTACTTTTGAATTTTAATATAAGATAATCTCCGCTGTAATTTCTAAATAAATCTTATAAACCCTCTTTTTTATTAATTTTAGTAAACAGATAGATAAATGTCAAGCCGAGCACCGCCGGCCACCCCTCCCTAAAGAGAAGAATTTAAAGAGTTTGAAGAAAAAGAAGAAATAAAATCAAAAGGAATTCTATGCTTGTTTTTTTGTTTGAGATTATTTTGGGATGTGGGGGTGACCAATTAACGAATTCACTATTTTACTACTTAACTAAAAACGAAGTTTTTATAAGGATTGCCTATTTTTTCTGGGCGAAGTCGCCGCCAAAGCGTGCGTTTTTCTAAAGAAAAACCGAACCGGTTTTGTTTTTCGCTATTGACAATATATGAATATATGTTAATATGTTCATATAAAATGGAGGTAGGTCGATGGAAGAAACTGTAAAGTTATTCAGTGCCTTATCTGATGGAACGAGGCTTAAAATTTATCTTCTGCTGCATGAGAGCGAACTGTGTGTTTGCGAATTGGCAAGTATCTTAGATATGGAACAATCGAGAATTTCTCATAGCTTGAGAGTTTTGCGGGAAGCGGATTTAGTTGATAGTCAACGCGAGGGGAAATGGATTATTTATTCCGTAAAACCGGAGATGTCCAGAAACGAAATAATTTGTGGGCTGAAAAACGAGATAAAGCTGCCCGCCGTTTACAGGAAAAATATAGTTAAATGTAAAGGCGAAAATGTAAGAGGGGAGTGTGGAGGCGGATAAGAAAGTTGCGGAATGAAAGAAAAATATAAGTTTTTATTAATTTTAACAATTTTCCTTGCCGTATATTTTATTCCTTTTGAGAATATTGAAATTCAGGCTGCGATAATAGAGGCTTTCCTGATGCTTCGGGAGTATGCCAGAGAACATGTTCTTCTTTGCCTCGTGCCTGCGTTTTTTATTGCCGGAGCAATTGCAAATTTCGTAAGCCAGCAGTCGGTTATTAAATATTTCGGAGCAAAAGCAAATAAAATTTTATCTTATTCAGTCGCCTCGGTTTCCGGAACGGTCCTGGCGGTTTGTTCCTGTACAGTTTTACCTCTTTTCGCGGGTATTTACAAAAGAGGCGCGGGAATCGGTCCGGCAACAGCATTCCTTTATTCCGGTCCGGCAATTAATGTTCTTGCGATTATTCTCACTGCGCGGGTTCTAGGTTTTAAGTTGGGACTTGCTCGGGCTATCGGAGCGATTGTTTTTTCTATCGTTATAGGACTCTGTATGCATTTTATTTTCTATAGAGAAGAAAAAGATAAAAAAGCAAATGAAGATTTCATAATCGCAGAAGAAGAAAAAGAGACAAGACCTTTATGGAAGACGGCGCTGTATTTCGCGGTTATGATAGGAATTCTTGTTTTTGTAAACTGGGGGAAAGACGAATCGATAAAAATATGGCAGAGGATTTATGAAGTAAAATGGTTTATTTCCGGATTTTTAATTATTATTTTAGCATTAATACTTAACAGATGGTTTAAGAAAGAGGAACTCAAAGAATGGGTAACTTCGAGCTGGGGTTACGCGAAACAGATTCTGCCGCTTCTTCTGGTGGGTGTATTGGTTGCGGGTTTCTTGCTTGGAAGACCGGGACATAGAGCTCTAATACCCGAACAGTGGATAGCGAATTTAGTAGGCGGCAACAGTCTTCGCGCCAATCTTTTCGCGTCTGTCTCCGGAGCCTTGATGTATTTTGCCACATTGACAGAAGTCCCGATACTTCAGGGATTGATAGGTTCGGGAATGGGCAAAGGCCCTGCATTAGCGCTTCTTCTTTCGGGCCCCGCGCTTAGTCTGCCGAATATGCTTGTCATAAGGAGTGTAATCGGTACAAAGAAGACACTGGTTTATATTCTGCTTGTTGTTTTTATGGCAACTCTAAGCGGTATAATTTTTGGTAATTTAACTTAAAAAAGGGAGAAAAATATAAATGAAAATAGAAATTTTGGGTACAGGATGTCCTAAATGTAAAAAGCTAATGCAAAATGTCGAGGAAGCGGTAAAAGACCTGAATATAGACGCGGAAGTTATTAAGATTACGGATATAAATGATATAACGAATTATGGTGTTTTGGCGACGCCCGCTTTTGCGGTTGACGGCGAGGTGAAGTCCGCAGGTAAAGTAGCCGGAAAAGAAGAAATAAAGGGAATTCTACTTTCGGGGAAATAAAAATGAACAAACTTTATAAA
>CAYWUC010000274.1:0-3257 GCA_964461395.1 uncultured bacterium | reverse complement strand
AATCCTTTCGAATGATACTGCCGTATCTTTTATTTTATTTATTGCTTCAAGAGCGGTATTGCAGGCTGTATCAAATCCTATTGTTTCATCCGTTCCGTAGATGTCATTATCTATCGATGCGGGAATGCCGACAACAGGTATCCCGGAATGTTTATGAAGAGACATTGCTCCTTTAAAAGAGCCATCTCCTCCGATTACTACAAGTCCTTCTATTTTTTCTTCCCCGAGATTTTTTGCGGCTTCTTTTACGACTTTTTCTTCTTTAAATGAGGGCATTCTCGCGGAATGAAGTATTGTGCCGCTTGTCCCCATGATTGTATCGGAACGGGTATCGGCAAAATCGAAATAGTCTTCTTTTATAAGACCGCTGTACCCGTCGTTAATACCAATAAGTTTTCCGGTTTCATTTCTGCAAAGTCGGAGTATTGTACCGATTGCCGTATTCATCCCGGGAGCGTCCCCTCCCGGCGTAACGATTCCTATTTTTTTCATATATTTATGGTATTTGAAAACGAATGAATGTCAAGACCCATTATTCAGGTACTGGATACCTGGTCCCAGGTCCTAGTAAGACAAGAAAAAAATCAGTGTTTATCGTGTTAATCTGTCGCTATTTCATTGTTAGAATGTATAGGAGGTTGGGAAATTGGGAAGTTAAAACAAAATATCAAATGGTGTGTTGTGGGGCTTTGTGATCTTAGTGTCTTTGTGTGAGAATAATTTGAGTTGGGGGTGGGTTTTTACTAATTTACCAATTAACTGATTTACCGATTCACCGATTCACTATTTTAAGCTGTCAGCTTAAAACTCGAACGAGGTCGTCCATCTCTTCTTTTGTCCTTTTTTCGGTTACGGAGACGAGAAGATTATTTTTCCATTCTTTTTTGAATTTTCCGAGGTCGATGCCGGCAAGATATCCGTTACTAATTCCTTTTTTAATTGCTTTTGTTGCTCCGGTAGGTATTTCGACAACGAATTCCCTGAAGAAATTTTGTTTTTTATAAGGAAGTTTAAAGCCTGCTTTTCTAAATTGTTCAGCTAGATAATGCGCTTTTTGTGTTGTTTTATTAGCTATTTCTTTTATCCCTTCACCTCCGTGAAGCGCCAGGTAAATTGCAGCCATAAGCGCGCATAGCTGTTGATTTGTGCAAATGTTCGATGTCGCTTTTTCTCTTCTTATGTGTTGTTCACGGGTTTGAAGTACCATGACATAGCCATCTTTACCATTATTGTCGACTGTTTTTCCCACTATTCTTCCGGGCATTTTTCTGATATACTGTTTCTTAGAGGTGAATATGCCGAGATGAGGACCTCCCAGGTTCATGGGAATACCAAGGCTTTGACCCTCTGCTGTAGCTATATCCACATTGTATTCTCCCGGTGTTTTTAATAATCCGAGAGATATTGGGTCGAAACTCAATATTGAGAGAACTCCATTTTTATGAGCGGCATTCACGAGTTTCTCTACGTCCTCGATATTACCGAGAAAGTTAGGATTCTGAATTGCTATGCAAGCGGTTTCATTATCGATTTTGCTGATTTCTTTAGCGTCTGTTATTCCTCCCTTGAGACTAAGTGCTTCAATCGGATAATCTTTACCGAGGTATGTTCTAATTACTTTCAGGTAATTTGGGTGAATGCCGTCGGAGACGAGTACTTTTTTTCTTGTTTTATTAATTGAAAGAGACATAAATACAGCTTCGGCAAGTGATGTTGCCCCATCGTATATTGAAGCGTTCGAGACTTCCATACCTGTCAATTCGCAAATCATAGATTGATACTCGAAAATTGCCTGAAGAGTACCCTGTGAAACTTCTGGTTGGTATGGGGTGTAAGCGGTATAAAATTCAGCTCTTCCGGTTAAGTGTTTTATGGCTGATGGTATATAGTGGTCGTACACTCCGCCTCCGGCAAACACGATTAAATCTTTATTCAGTTGCGCCAGAGTCGATATTTCTTTTTTTATCTCCATTTCAGAAACAGCGGGAGGTAAATTCAGCGGTTTTTTTAACCGTAATTCTTCAGGTATAGCAGAAAATAGATCTTCTACGCTTTTACCTATAGTTTTAAGCATTTCTTTTTGCTGTTTCTTATTTACGGGGATAAAATTCATTCTTCTTCTAATAGTTTTTTGTATTCTGAAGGGTCGAGCAGAGTGTCTAATTCTGCTGGCTCCGACATTTCGATTTTTACTATCCAGCCATCTTCGTAGGGGTCTTTATTTACGAGTTCCGGTTTTGATTCCAATTCTTTGTTTATCTCTATTATTGTTCCGGAAACAGCTGCGTAAAAATCTGTTACTGTTTTGACGGCTTCTATTGTGGCTATCGAATCTCCCTGCATTACTTCTAATCCCACCTCCGGTAATTCTACATATACAATATCTTGAAGTTCAGATTGTGCGAAGTCTGTTATCCCTTCGGCGATTTTATCGTCTTCTTTTCTTGCCCATTCATGATCTTCAGTGTATAAAATATCAGTAGGTACTTTTAATTCCATTTATCCTCCCTTTTGATTTGTCGTTTTCCATTTTGATATTTGATTTTTAAATTCAGTTGCCATGCTTCATTTGGAACTCTTCTTTTTTACCGTTCCGTGTTTCCAGAATGGTAGTTTAGTAATCGTTCCTTCCACTAAAGTGTCTCTGATTTTTATTTCAACCTTTGTATCTTCTTTATCGTACGGTTTATTTATGTAACCCATTGCAATCGAAGAATCGATGGTAGGAGAATAATTTCCGCTTGTTATTATACCGTTTTTTTTCCCTTTTACCAGAATTTCACAACCGTGTCTTGGTATTCTTTTGCCAGGCACTAATATCCCTGCAAGTTTTTTATTTATACCATCTCTTCTTTGTTTTAGTAAAATGTCTTTTCCTATAAAATTTTCTTTATCCATGGAAACTATCCATGAGAGATTTGCTTCTAACGGAGTCGTTTCTTTTGTTATATCGTTTCCGTAAAGACAGTAACCCATTTCTAGTCTCAGGAGGTCTCTTGCTCCCAGACCGCAGGGGCAGATGTTCTCTTTTTCTCCTGCCTTCATTATTTTATCCCATATTTCTTCAGCGTTTTCCGACTTTCCGTAAACTTCGAAGCCATCTTCACCTGTGTATCCTGTTCTTGAAAGCAAAACTTGTTTATCGGCAATTATTTCTTCTTTAGAATGGTAAAAACGCAGGTTTGCCGGGTTTTCTTTGGTTATTTGCCTTATAATTTTTTCCGAGTTTGGGCCCTGAACGGCTATTTGGAAATATT
>CAYWUC010000273.1:0-3545 GCA_964461395.1 uncultured bacterium | reverse complement strand
TGTAATAACTATAACCAATAGTATCCTGCAGGAGGCAATTAAAAGCCGGGCGAGTGATATACATATAGAGCCTAAAAAAAATGAATCCGTTATTAGATTCAGAGTCGACGGAGATATGGTCGACCATGTTAATATTAAAGGGAGAACCAGCCAGATGGTCATATCCCGTCTTAAATTATTGGCTGGTCTGGATATTGCTGAGCGCAGAAGACCTCAGGACGGAAGTTTCGCCAGGGAAATAGCCGGTGGTGTCTTTAGTTTTCGTATCGCCACAACTTCTACACCCAACGGTGAGAGCGTTGTTATAAGAATATTAAAACCTTACGCGAAACCAAAGACTCTTCTTGAGCTGGGTATGACAGAAAGACAGTCAGCCGTTCTTGAGAACAGCGGAAATCAGCATCACGGTATGGTTCTTGTGGTGGGTGGAACGGGTTCGGGAAAAACTACGACAGTTTACAGTTTACTTTCGCAAATAGATACTGCGACACGAAGTCTTATGAGTGTGGAAGATCCGGTAGAATACCGTATCCCGTCGGCGAATCAGCAGCAGGTTAATGAAAAAGCTGGTATAGCTTTTGAAGATCTTCTGAAATCGTCTGTCAGGCAGGACCCCGATATTTTATACATGGGAGAGATAAGAGACCATTATTCGGCTAAAACGGCTGTGGATTTTGCTTCTACAGGACATTTAACTATTTCCACTCTCCATACTTCAAACGCGACTTCCGCTATTTTCCGTCTCGAGAGATTGGACGTTGCAAGATTACAAATGTCCGAGAGTCTTCTCTGTATTGTTGCTCAAAAATTAATAAAAAAACCCTGCCAGTCCTGCAGTAAAATTGTGCATTTATCAGATGAGCAGAGAAAACTCCTGGAACCTTTTACGGATGATATTCCGGAGAGAGTTCTTCAAGTGAAGGGATGCCCAAATTGCAATAACACAGGATATTACGGCAGAGAAGGTGTATATGAGGTGTTGAAATTCGATGAAGATATAATCGAAGAAATAAGAAAAGGAACTCCAATTTCGGAAATCCGTCACATTTTTAAAGAAAAAGGTTATTATCTTTTACCTGACCATGCTATAGAAAAAATAAGAAGTCTTATATTTGCCCCTGAAGATGTTTATAATAAGGTTCTGATCGAAGAATCTACTGCCAGAAAAACCGTAAAAGCTGTTCCCGACGAAGAGCAGAAAACCGTTGAGCCGGAAGAAACCGTAGAAGTTGAGACTCCGGAAGTAGAAGAGAAGGGGAGAATGATTCTTGTGGTGGAAGATGATGTCGATTCACGGAATTTGATATCTCGATACTTAACCAACGCGGGTTATATGGTAACTCTCGCGGAAGACGGAGCTGCCGCTTTGCTCGATTTGGGAAAGAAAGATTTTGACCTTGTAATTTCCGATGTAAATATGCCCAATCTCGATGGTTTTTCTTTGATGAATATTATAAAGCAAAAAGGGATTAAAACACCTGTAATATTCGTGACCTCTCTTTCGGATTCCGAGAATGAAATCGAGGGTCTGAAAAAAGGCGCGGCAGATTATTTGAAAAAACCCGTAAAAAAGGAATTGTTATTACTCCGGGTCGGAAAGTTGCTTTCCGTTTAAGTTTTTAGTCTCTTTGTTTATTCTCTAATGAATTATATGAAGAAGCTTTAGTCTTTAAATTCGTAAAATCCAGTCCCCAGAGCCATAGGGAAACCAGTCCCACTACTACTACAAGTAAAAATTGAGAAGCGTAAAGCAGGATAGAATAACTCAATGCTGTATTCGGGTCGACATGGAAAATCATCAACCCTTCTTTCGCGAAAAATTGAAAAGTTCCTATAAAACCGGAAGTCGAGGGAATCATAATGCCGAAGGTGAGAATTACCATGTCTAGGAAAGCCGCGTGTAGGGGCAGGCGGATTGGGAATGAGAAGAATAAAACGTAAAAAAGTAAACCCGTGATGCTCCATACCCCAAGAGACAACAAAGCCGCCAGAAGAAAATTCGACCGGTTTTCCAGAATCTTCAGTCCTTTTATAAAAGCGAAAAGGAATGTTTTAATCTTTTCTTTTATTTTTTCTCCGAATATTGATAATGGTTTTTCGATGATTTTAATAAAAGCCGTGCTTTTTTTATCCATTACTACAAGGAGAATAAAGATTAAAGTATTTAGAATAACAATCACAACACCTATTTTTTTGAAGTAGCCCGGTACCGGAAAAAAGATTAAAAGGATAGCGGTAAAAAAGGTTAAAATAAAAACATCCATTACTCTTTCTACTATTATTGTGGCAAAAGCCGCGCTCTTACTAATATTTCCTCTCGCGCCTATAAGATATGCTCTTATTACTTCGCCGACCCTGGCGGGTAGAGTGTAATTGCACATGAATCCAATCATTGTCGCGTTGAAAACCATGGATAATGGAAGTTTTTTCAAAGGATTTAAAAGAATTCTCCATCTAATCGCGCGGAGAAGGAAAGCGATTAGTGTAATGAAAATGGCAAGAAAGAAATATAATAGGGTAGCATTTAATAATGATTCTCCTATTTCTTTCGCGTTAACTTTTTTTAAAGCCAGAAGCAAAAAGATAATCGATATAAAGAAACTAAGAATTAGTCCCAGTTTTTTCTTCATTTATTTTCCCCTCTAACTATTTCAATCGAATTTGAACTGCCGAGAACCGAAGCTCCGGCATTTAGAAGCTCTATAGCCATATCTATATTTTTTATACCACCCGCGGCTTTTATGGGCAGTTTTGTCGCTTTTTTAATAGTTGTTATCTGGTTTGCAGTAACCGTTCCATTCGTACCCGTGCCGGATTTGATAAAGTCGGCTCCCGCGCTTTCCGCTATTTTTGTCGCGGTTATTATTTCATTGTCCGATAGTAAGGGAGCTTCTATAATTACTTTGAGTATTCCGTTCGGATGCACGATATTGACGATTTCTTTTATATCCTTTTCGATTTTTTTATATCTTTTACTTTTTAAAAGGGGAATTTGCATTACAAGGTCAATCTCTTCGGCGCCTTCTTTGATTATAAGTTCTGTCTCTTTTTTCCTGATTTCAGTCGATGAAGCCCCGAGAGGAAAATCGCAAACAGAAATTGTTTTAACCTCTTTATTTTTAAGGTATTCGGATACAAATGGTATCCATAAGGAATTGACACAAACTCCTCTAAAGTTATAATTAAGAGCCTCCCCGCATAGCTTTTCGATATCTGCCAGAGAAGCGTCAATCTTTAAATCGGTATGATCTATTATAGAACTAATGTCTTTCATTTTTTAGGAAAAATTATATGCAAAAGGATAGAGACAATGAGTATTTTGTTTTTTACTAATCAACCAATTCACCAATTGACTGATTAACTGATATGTGGAGTTGTTGTGTTTTTAAGGGGTAATATCTCACTTAAGTATTCCCCTCTTCGATTCAGAAATAAATTTTATAATATGGTCTACGTCTTCATTACCCTGGAATTCTTCTTTAAGTTTTTTTAAAGCCTGTTTTGTGTTTAGTTTCAACCGGAATAGTATTCGGAAAGCTTTTTTT
>CAYWUC010000272.1:0-1623 GCA_964461395.1 uncultured bacterium | reverse complement strand
ATTTAAGAAAAATAAAAGACCTTGCGGATGAGCAGAAGGCAAATATCCTTCTTTTTCATGGAGAGCTTCTTGATCACTCGTTTGCAGGTTCCGATTTCGGGGATGAAGAAAGCAACTATATGGGGCTGCGGCTTTCTTTTTTGAGTAATCTAAATATAAAATATGTTCTGGCGGGTCATTTTCATACAAATTTTCAAGCTTACGAGTTCGATTCCCGGGGGTTTTTTGTTTATCCCGGTTCGCCTGTTTCAATAACAAGAAAAGAAACAGGAAAGAGAGCTGTTAATATTTTTGAGGTGGGGAAAGTGCCGGCTCCCTATCCTATAGATACTCCTTATTACGAGCAGGTAAAGCTCTCTGTTTATCCCGATGAGGATCAAAATAAAATAATAGAAAAGATTAAAGATAAAATAGAAGGGTTTTCGAAAGAAGCCAAAATATTAGTTTCGCTCACTGGATATACAGAAGAAGGAGAGGAAGAATTTCATAAAAGAATTAAAGAATTGGAGGATGAGATTAGAAATCTTGAGATTATAAATAGAGTGAGAGGGATGAAAAGATTATATGAAGATGAGTTATTTGTTGCCTTTATTGAAAAACTCGAGAAATCGAAGACCCCAAGACAGCAGGAAATAAAAAGGCTTTTAATCAGAAGTATACTTGAGAGTGAAGAATGAGAATAAAAAAATTCCATATCACTCATTATGGTCCGCTTCCTGATAGAGGTAAAGTCAGTCTGAGTGATTTTAACTTGATTTACGGTGTCAACGAAACGGGGAAGACGTTAACTTTAGAAGCTTTATTAAAACTCCTTCTGGGGAATAAATTAAAAGATTTTAAAGGTATTAACAGGGTAGATGAGATGGTTGATGGGTATGTTGTTGTAAAAGTCGAGGGAGAAGAGAAGAAGCTTGGCAGAAAAATTCATCTTGACGATATTATTCCTATAACAGCTAGAGAATGTCGAAACATTTTTGTAATTAGAAACAGCGATCTTTCTATCGCATCTGAGGCTATTTTTTATACTGAAATTACAAACCGGCTGACCGGTCTACAGACTAATAGAATTGACAACGTAAGAAAGAAAATCTTAGAAATTTCATCATTGACTCCCGGTGGAGATTTTTCTAACAGAAGAGAAGATAATCACTTAAAGACAAAAATGGAAGACGCAGACAGGCTTTTAGAGGATATAAAATCTCTTAAATACGAAATTGAAGAAAACAAAATTGAGGAGCTTGAAAGGGAATGGGTAAGGCTCTTTGATGAAATAAAAGCGAAGGAAATTCTTCGAGGGAAATTAGAGGAAGCAAGGAAACGGCTTTCATACGAAAGTGCGGCTTCAGCACTTAGCAAGATAGGCGAGGGAAGGAAAATCCTGGAAGATTTGACCGCGTTTAGAGAGGAAGATTTTACCAGATGGAGAGATGCAGAGAGAGAAACAAAAAGGGTAGAGAAAGAATTAATAAAAATGTATGATGTATTAAGGGAAAGTAAGACTAAAATAAAAAATATAGAAGATGAGTTGAAGGAAAAGGAAAGCGAATTTCAGATAACAAAAAACAAGAAAGAGAAGATAGATGGGTTAAAATCTCGATTGGCGGATATAAAGAACCAGAAGAT
>CAYWUC010000271.1:0-22719 GCA_964461395.1 uncultured bacterium | reverse complement strand
CAGCAAATCACTAATATTTATCCTGGTTATATATATAATGACAATCATATTTCATGCAAGAGGGAAAAATTTCATACATCGAAAAACCCACCTAGCTTACTAATTTTTTAACATGTAGAACATGCAAGACTCGTAGTTTTTTTGCTATTTAATCGATTTTCAAATTTAACAAAGCACTTACCAAACCCCTATCACCTAATAATCGCATGCTTTAACATCTATTCTATCGACCAAACTCATAAAAATAATACAATTGTGAGTACCTCTTCTTGCTAGACCGAAGCAATCCCATAAAAAATATGTGTATATATAAGGAAAAACCTGAAATCAAGCAAATAGTTATTTTTCCAAATTTTATTGAAATAGAACACAATAAGGGTTGCATATTTCTTTTATTTCATTAAAATTTCTAAGAGAAATGATTAAAAAAGAAATAATAAGAAAACAATTATTGTTTGAAAACTTCATGAACAATATTCCATATTCTGTCTATTTCAAAAACAAAGAAGGACGACTTCTTCAAGTTAGTAAACATTATTTAAAACAAAAAGGAGCTCCCCCAATAGATTCTGTTAATGAGCTAATAGGAAAAACCGATTTTGAACTTTACCCTGAAAATTTCGCGAAAACCACCCGTGAAGATGAATTACGTATAATGGAAACGGGAGAACCTTTGATTGGGAAAGAAGAGAAGATAAAAATTTCCAAAAATGAGGAAATTTACCTGCTAACCACAAAAGCTCCGTTACATGATCATCGAGGTGATATTATAGGAATTTTAGGTACTTCTATCGATATAACTGAGCATAAAAAATTTGAAAAAAAGTTATTCTACGAAAAAGCTCTACTGGAAAGTCTCCTGAATAATATACCAGACCATATATACTATAAAGATAAAAAAAGCCGCTTTATTGCTGTAAGTGAATCACTCGCCCAGTGGCTCGGTGCTACTGGCGCCGGAGATATGATAGGAAAAACCGACTTCGATTACTTTACCGATGAACACGCGAAACGGGCATACCAAGACGAACAATACGTGATGAAAACAGGGAAACTTATAGAGGGGAAAGCAGAAAAAGAAACCCATCCGGACGGAAGAATCAATTGGGTTTCAACAACTAAAATCCCAAGATATGATGAAGTTGGCAATGTGATTGGAATTCTGGGAATTTCACGAGATATAACGGAAAAGAAGGAATTAGAAGAAAAATTAAAACTAAGACTCGAAGAACTCGGAGAAGAAGTTCTGTTTAAAAGTAGACTACTTACATCTCTATTGGACAATACTCCAGACCGTGTATACTTCAAAGACAAAAAAAGCCGTTTTATCCAGGCTAGTAAATCGGTAGCAGATCAGTTTGAAGTTAAAAGCGTAAACGAATTAATAGGAAAAACAGATTTTGATTATTTCACAAAAGAACACGCCGAATTAGCTTATACGGATGAACAGGAAATAATAAAAACCGGAAAATCAATTAAAGTTAAAATAGAAAAAGAAACCCATCCAGATGGAAGAATAACATGGGTTTCATCTACTAAAATTCCAAGATACGATGAAGAGGGAAACGTTATAGGAACTCTCGGAATATCCAGAGATATAACAGATCGAGTGCTTGCCGAAAAAAAATTGGAAGAAAGCGCAAACAAATTAAAGACAATTGTAAATGCTGTCAGTGAAGGTCTGGCAATCGTAGACGAAAATCATGTGATCCTCGAAGCAAATGAATTCCTTTGCAAATCATTTGGGCTAAAAAGAGAAGATGTCATAAACAAAAAGTGCAGTCAAATATTCCCTCCATGGGAGGAAACATGTAAGGATTGTCCCCTAAAAAAAATATTTAAAAATGATGAACATTCGCCTGTAATCGAAAAAACAAAAATATCAAAAAATGGAATGATCCGGTATTTCAGCATTCAATGTTATCCTATTCCAAACTTCGACAAAAAAGAACTCAAAAGCGTTATATCAATTTCAGATATAACAGATAGGAAAAACATGGAAAAGAAAAATATACAAAACTATAAAAGAAAGATGAAGAATCTATCTCACAAACTAACTCTTGCCGAGGAACATGAAAGAAAAAGAATTGCAACCACTCTTCACGCTGAAATCGGACAAATCCTGGCTTTCCTTAAAATCAAAATTGCGGAATTAAAAGAAAAAGAATCCTCTCAAAGCAACCAGGAGTCTCTGAATGAAGTCTATAATTTGGTTCAAAACGCCATTACCTCAACTCGATCATTAATGTCACAAATAAGCCCGTATATTCTTTATGAACTCGGTTTTGTCCCAGCAGTCGATTGGCTTGCGGAGAAAATTTTAAAAGGAAATAATATCAAATATGCGTTTAAAAATGACGCAAAAAAGATGAATTTAACTGACGACCTCAGCATTTTATTATTTCAAGCCGTAAGAGAACTGCTGACAAACATAAAAAAACACGCAAAGGCAAAAGAAGTCAAAATTTCGATAAAAACCGAAGGTGAAAATATACAAATAGAGGTTTCTGATGACGGCACCGGCTTTGACACTTCCGCATTGGATTCTTACGTAGAAAGAGATGTAGGGTTTGGGCTTTTGAATATCAGAAGTCGTAT
The DNA here is from genome assembly GCA_964461395.1 of uncultured bacterium. GTDB lineage: Bacteria > Hydrothermota > UBA3072 > UBA3072 > UBA3072 > JAFGHJ01. Next base: position 20,121 of record CAYWUC010000271.1, on the reverse strand, counting down.
CGATGTCGTGGGCGGACACTTTGAAATAGAATCGCATAAAAACAAAGGAACAACAATTAAATTAGAGGCTCCTCTAAAAATATAATAAGGAGTTTTATATGAACATAAAAATTATAGTTGTCGACGAACATAAAATTGTAAGAGAAGGCCTATCTTCCCTGATTAATAAACAACCCAACATGAAAACAATAGGTGAAGCAACAGACGGAAGGGAAGCTATTGAGATAGTAAATAAGCTTTTACCCGACCTCGTCCTTATGGATGTCACAATGCCTAACCTAAACGGAATTGAAGCAACACGGAAAATCAAAACAAAAAAACCGAATATTGAAATAATCGCGCTCTCCCTGCATTCAGATAGACGATATGTTCTGGGTATGATAGACGCCGGAGCTTCAGGATACCTCCTAAAGGAGTGCGCGTTCGAAGAACTTGTTCGAGCAATAAATACTGTCATGGAAGGAAAAAAATATTTAAGCCCTGAGATTTCCGACATACTGGTTGACGAATACGTCAGAAAAGACACCCCGGATAAAACCATAATTTATTCAAAATTAACGCCGAGAGAAAGAGAAATTTTACAGCAAATAGCTGAAGGCAAAAGCACAAAAGGAATCGCAAACGACTTATCCATATCCATAAAAACCGTAGAAACTCACAGGCAACATATTAAGAAAAAATTAAAGGCAACGAGTATAGCCGAACTAACAAAGATCGCTATAAGAGAAGGATTGACCTCCTTATAGTACCAACCCACCAAAATGGCGAAAGATATAACATTAACACCAAGTTAATTAAAGCTTCTACTAAATTAGCGCCAATATTCTTAATATATACCTCAAATCTCATAAAGAGACCAACTATTAGATTTTAATCATACTTTTGCTGATAATAAAATAGTATTTTGGAGCATATGTGAATAAGGATAAAACTGGGTTGACGTTCAGTATTAATTTAAATATAATATCAGTATTAATTCCGGTATAGCTTGGGTACTAGTTATAGAATATAAAATTAAGTGTTGGTTTCGGAGAATCGCCAATTTTGAAAGAACGTTTACGAGATTTTTTAATAAAACAAAAAAGGAGGTTTCAATTAAAGCAATCAATTCATCCGCTCTCGCGTTCTATTTTCATCTTAGCGGCAACCATTGCGAATCGGATATGGGTTTAATAACGGATAAAAAAAATTGAGCGCCAGTGATGTTGTTTAATGTCAGATGAACCTATACATAAATACACACTGGAACTTGATAACAAAATAAGTAAATAGAGCCTCCCTCTTGAAAAAGGGGACAACCAAGGGACCTCCAGGTTGAATTGACCCGGAGGTTCTTTTATTATACCTACTGTAAGCTTTAAATTAAAATCCGAATAAACGAGGTAATGTTAGAGATACTCCTGGAATATAAGTAATTAGCAGTAACGCGATTATCATAACCGCGAAAAGCGGAAGAAGACTTTTAAACACCTCATGTATTTTACCATGACCAACACCGACTCCAACAAAAAGAACCGTTCCTACAGGCGGGGTACAGAGACCTATACATAAATTCGCGATTATTATTATACCGAAATGTACCAGATTCATACCAAGCTTCTCAACTATCGGAAGGAAAATAGGTGTAAATATCAAAATAGCGGGAGTCATATCAAGAAAAGTTCCAACAAAAAGCAACATAATATTTATCATAAGAAGAATCGCAATTTTATTGCTTGAAATTGATAATATAGCTCCGCTTATAAGTTCAGGAACGTTTTGAGCTGCCATAAACCAGGACATACCTGTCGATGCACCGATAAGAAGCATCACCACTGACGTAGTAACACCGCATTGAAGTAATATACCGGGCAAATCCTTCCACTTGACTTCTTTGTACACCAATACCGCCAGAATAAACGCATAAACAACAGCTATACTTGCTGCCTCCGTTGGGGTAAATATTCCACTCAAGATTCCGCCCATAACGATTAAGATTAGCAACAATCCCGGAAGAGCTCCAAAAAATCTTTTTATTGTCTCTTTCATAGGTATTATCTTACCGGTTCCGTATCCGCGTTTTTTTGCTATAACCGCACTCGCACCCATTAAAAACAATCCAATTAAAATCCCGGGAACAATTCCCGCCAGAAACAGCGCGGCAACAGATACCGTACCTGTGACAAGTGCGTATACAATCATTACATTGCTGGGAGGTATAAGTAAACCTGTAGTGGCGGCACATGCTGTTAAAGCGATATTAAAGTTTTTATCGTAACCTTTCCTGTTCATTTCGGGAATCATAGTTCCACCAATCGAAGTTACAGCCGCAATCGAAGAACCCGATACCGCACCAACGAGCATACAGCCTAAAGTATTGACGAACGCTAGACCACCGGTAAATCTTCCCACCAACGCCTCCGCGAAATCGATCAACCTTCGCGCTATTCCGCCTTTTCCAAGCAGTAATCCCATAAGTATGAAAAAGGGTATCGCAAGGAGAGCAAAACTATCTATACCAGTAGCAAGTCTAGGAGCAACTATATTGATGGCTGAAACACCTCCGACAGCAGAAACCGCCCATAAAGTGGCAAGGCCTATGCATATTCCAATAGGAACATCCATTACAAGCAGTATTAAAAAGCTAACTACCATCACAATAACAGGTATATTCATTTCTCCCCCTTACCAAAAAGGAACAATAAATCTTTAAAAATAAACTCGATAGAGTAGGTAATTATAAAAAACGCACTTATAGGAAGACAAAGATAAAGATATCCCGTAGGTATTCCCATTGTAGGTGAGGTTTGATGATTGACAAACGCATTACGAACGAAATTCATACCTCCGACCAGCATAACTCGAAACGCAAAAAACCCTACAAGAAGAGCTATTACAACTTCAAGAACTCTTCTGTGCCTAGCGTTTAGCTTATAAGCAAAATATTCCATACCGATATGCGCTTTCTCTCCGTAAGCATACGCTGAACCAACCACACCACACCACATTAACATATAAGTTGAGGTTTCTTCCGTCCAAACGGCTGAAGATCTTAAAACAAGACGTGTAAAGACCTGCCATAGGACAGTTACAACCATTATACCTACAAGCGATATTACAAAACATCCAAGTATTTTATTTCTCCATTCGGATAGAGATTCAAAAAACTTTTTAGCCGACATCTTACTATTTACTATTATTCTGCCTTAATTGCTTTTATTTTTTCAAGCAAAGGGCCTATAATCTCATCCTTCGCGTATTCTTTATACATTGGCGCTACCGCTTCAATAAAAGGTGCCTGGTCCGGAATTATCACCTCTACGCCAACGGAATCAAGATGAGCAAAATTTTCTTTTACCACCTCTGCCCAGAGTTGTTTCTGATATTCTACGGACACATTAAAAGTCTCAATCATTATAGTTTTATCTTCTTCAGTCAATTTATCCCACGCTTTCCTACCCGCAAGAACAACATCCATTGGCGAAGTATGTTTATCCAGAGAATAGTATTTACAGACCTCATAATGTCTTGCGGAAACAAAAGACGGAGGGTTGTTCTCTGCCCCATCCACAGTTCCCTGCTGAAGAGCAGTATAAAGCTCACCCCAACTGATAGGAGTTGGAGAAGCGCCAAGAGTTTGCAATAAATTTATAGCCATAGGGCTTTTTATAACTCTTATTTTAAGATTGTTTAAATCAGCAGGAGTTTTAATAGGACCACCCTTAGTATAAAAACTCCTCTCCCCTGCTTCATAAAAACCAATGCCAATTAAACCTCTATTAGAACCTGCAGCCAATAATTCCTTGCCAACAGCAGAATTAAGAATTTTCCACTTATGATCCTTACTGCTGAAAAGATATGGCATTCCCAGTACTTTCATCTGAGGGACAAAAGCTTCTAATCCCGCCGACGAAACCTTTGTAAGGTCGAGTGTACCCATTTGCAACTGTTCAACAAGTTCTTTTTCCCCTCCGAGCTGACCACCGGGATATATTTTTATTTTTATACGTCCTTCGGTAGCCTTTTCAAGTGTATCAGCCCAGAATTCCATCGCTTTATGCACCGGATGATTGATATCGAGAGCGTGCCCTAATTTTAAGTTGACTTCACCCTCTACCGCCTCACTTTTACCCCCACATCCCGTACTTATTATTATCGTCAAAACAATAAAAATCATGATAAATGCGTTTATAAATACCTTCATAAAATACCTCCTAAAAGTTTTATCAGCTTAACAACGAAATAATATATAAACATCTTAGAATCTATGATTATACTAATGTTTTAGTAATCTTTGTCAAGGCTGTTTAAAAACCCACAAAGCAACGAGCCAACTAAAAAAAATATATCTCACACAGAGGACACAAAGGAAAAAGAGATTCTTTTAACAAAATCCCATCCCCCAAATCCAAAATCCTAAATTAACTGCAGAGAGCACAGAAAAAAAGAACCCACAGAGAACAGGGCGTTTTTTGTTGTTTCTACTTCCTAACCAATGTTTCACATATAGAACTTTTAGTTTTTTTATCTAAAATTTAAAAGTTTTGAACACTATTTATAATCCTAAATCAATTTCGCCTTTTATTTTTAAATTTTTCAATTTGCTGCTTACTACTTATAAGATATTTTTTAACAATAACTTAACATAAAACAAAATCCAAAATTTATGAGTGAATAAATATATAACCTTGCGTTTTTTTTTCATTCTGTTAAATTTTTTTACTACAAATGATTAAAGATAAATTTTCGGTAAATCTAAAACAGAAATTTAAAGATAAAAAAAATAAATCAAAATATTTACTCTCAAAAGACGAAAAAGCTTTTTTTTTAATTTTCAATAACTGTCCCTACCCTATTTTCCTTATCGATAAAAAAGGGGGCATTGAAGATATAAACTCCGCCGCAATAAAATCATTAAAATACGATAAACATGAAATTAAAGGTAAATCTTTCGCTAACCTTCTTGAAAATAGCTCAAAAAAACTATTTAGTGATGAATTCCATATTTTCTCAAAAAAACGAAAAATAAAAAGAAGACTAAATCTTATATTTAAAGATAAAAAGAACGAAAATGTTACTTGTTCGGCTTTACTCGTTGGCGATAACAACAAAGTAAACGGTAAAACAGTAATGTTCGCGAATGACATTACGGAATTAAAAAAAACTAAAAAGGCGTTTGATTTCAAAAGCGACCTGCTTACTTTTCTTCTCGACAATATACCTGATAACATTTATTTTAAAGACAGGAAAAGTCGTTTTATTGAAATAAGTAAATCAAAAGCAAATCAGGTTGGATTGCCAAGAGAAGAAGTATTAGGCAAAACAGATTTTGACTATTTCACAAAAGAACACGCCGAGCAAGCCTATAAAGACGAACAGGAAATAATAAAAACCGGCAAAGCAATTAAAGCAAAAGTTGAAAAGGAAACTCACCCGGATGGTAGAATAACCTGGGTTTCAACCACTAAAATTCCCCGTTACGATGAAAAAGGAAAAGTTATAGGTACCCTTGGTATATCAAGAGATGTGACAAATCAAGTCATCGCCGAGAAAGCACTCGAAGAAAGCGCCAATAAACTAAAAACAATTGTAAATGCTGTCAGTGAAGGCCTAGCAATTGTAGATGAAAATAATATTATCCTCGAAGCAAATGAATTTCTTTCTAAACTATTCGGACTAAAAAGAGAAGATATCATGAACAAAAAATGCAGCAAGATATTCGCCCCCTGGGCAGAAAAATGCACTGATTGTCCTCTTAAAAAACTATTTAAAAATAAGGAAAAATTACCTGTAATAGAGAAAACAAAAGTGTTAAAAAACGGCACAATCCGATATTTCAATATTCAATGTTATCCGATTCCACAATATAACAAAAAAAACCCTAAGAGTGTAATATCCATAAGGGACATAACCGAGAGAAAGAATATGGAGAAAAAAAATATACAAAACTACAAGAGAAAAATGAAGAATTTGTCCCACAAACTAACCCTTGCTGAAGAACATGAAAGAAAAAGAATAGCAACCACTCTCCACGCGGAAGTTGGACAAACACTGGCCTTTCTCAAACTCAAAATAAGCGAATTAAAAGGAAAAGAATCTCCTGCTAATATTAAGGAAGAATTGGAAGAAGTTCATAATCTTGCCGAGAATGCTATAACCTCGACTCGTTCATTAATGACGCAGTTAAGTCCAGCTATTCTTTATGAACTCGGTTTCATACCGGCGGTCGACTGGCTGGCAGAAAATATTTTACGAGAAAATAATATCAAATACATTTTCAAGAACGACGGAAAAGAAAAACCTCTCACTAACGACCTAAGTATTCTATTATTTCAAACGGTACGAGAATTGCTAGTAAATATAAGGAAACACGCACAGGCAGAAAACGTTAAGATTTCCATAAAAAGACAAGGTAAGAATATTCTAATAGAGGTTAAAGATGATGGTGTTGGATTCGACACTTCTGCTCTGGATTCGTACGTGGAAAGCGATATAGGGTTCGGGCTTTTAAATATCAGAAGCCGAATCGACGTTGTGGGAGGGCACTTTGAAATCGAATCGCATAAAAACAAGGGAACAAAAATAAAATTAGAAGCGCCTCTAAAAACATAAAAGGAGTTTTATATGAACATAAGGATAATGGTTGTTGACGAACACAAAATTTTAAGAGAAGGGTTAGCAACATTAATTGCGAAACAACCTAATATGGAAATAGTAGGCGAAGCAGCAGATGGAAGAGAAGCCCTGGATTTAGTCAAAAAAAATACCCCTGATCTTATATTAATGGATGTTACTATGCCCAACTTGAATGGAATAGAAGCAACCCGACAAATTAAATCAAAACGACCGGAAATCGAAATAATAGCATTATCACTGCATTCCGACAGGCGATTTGTTCTGGGCATGATAGGCGCCGGAGCTTCAGGATATCTTATAAAGCAATGCACATTTGATGAACTTGTTCTGGCAATAAATACAGTTATGGAAGGGAAAAAATATTTAAGTCCCGAAATTTCAAACATACTGGTCGAAGAATACATTAGAAAAGACTTGCAGAAGAAAACTATAATTGTTTCGAAATTAACTCCGAGAGAAAGGGAAGTTTTACAATTATTAGCCGAAGGTAAAAACACAAAAGAAATCGCGAGTAATTTATCTATATCCGTAAAAACTATAGAAACCCACAGGCGACACATAAAAAGAAAATTAAAAACAAATAGTGTAGCCGAACTAACCAAAATAGCTATCAAAGAAGGGCTAACTTCACTTTAGTTCCTCTTTTATTTACTCGAAACCCCGAACTCGAAACTCGTAACTATAAACTTTATCTCACACAAAGCACACGGAGAACACAGAGAAAAAAGATATGTTGTTTAAAAAACCCATTCCACCCTCAACTAAAAGATTAACCACAGAGGACACAGAGGAAAAACAAAAAACACAGAGAACACAGAGAGGAAAAAAATATATTTTGTTGTTTAAAACCCAATCCAACAAACCCAATAAACTCCACGAACTCAATAAACTAAATTTCACACAAAGCACACAGAGAGCACAAAGTACGCAGAGATTTTTTTCGTTTGTTCTTTTTACTAATTAACTAATATACTATTTTACAAATTAACTGATTCAAAGAATCCGGTACCCGGTATCTGGGACCTAAATTCATGGTTCGAGTAATTCAAATGCGGTTTCTTTATCGAATTTACGTGTAGCCTTTGTATCTGTAAGTTCAACCAGGACGATTTCCAGAATATGCCAGACTTTCAAACCCTTTCGAACACAACCGGTTTTAGTAGTATCTTTCCTTCCGCTCGCCACATGCATATGGAGTTTAGGTTTCCCTTCCTCATTCATAAAAACAGTTCCGGTACCTGTTATCTCATGAACTTCGTCTAATATATATTCTATGGGATTAATCGACTTTGCTCTCCCCTCTTGGGGACCGACCACAAGCTTGCTTCCCTTATCCGCCCCTCCAACCGCGATTAAAAACCCGGCTTTAACATCATTTTCCCTGGCAAACTTTTCTATACACTCGTGCAGGATATCTCCGTCCTCGAGCCGAATAACAAAAACTCTGCCATATTTAGCTTCCGAATATCTCATTTATCCCCCTAACAAAAAAAGGAGACAGTTTTTTTAACTGCCTCCTATAATTCTATTCTATATTTGTACTGAATAAATCAAAACTATTACTTATTATGATATTTCTATTTAAAAATTAAACTTTTGAGAAAGATCATAAATTCCGAGCGGCGCCTGCCAGTAATTTCCCTGAACAGAATTCACTATTCCCATAATACCAATAACTAAAAGTGTGATAGCTCCCAGGATCCAAATTATCTGCCCAAGTATCGGAATTATAGCTATTATAGAAAGACCAATCCAGAAAAGTAACATAACAAGTCCTTGTTTCGCGTGATGTTTGCAAAATAAATTATCCGGTTTCACAAGTAATGGAATTAAAAGTAAAAGACCAAAATATGAAAGCCAGGCTAAACTCTTACCTTCTTCTGCCGCCTGCTTGTCTTCAACGATCACTTCTTTATCTTCTCCGTTTGACATAAAAACCTCCTTTTATTTATAGCTATTTTAACATAAAAATATATTTTGTCAACAAGTCTATATCGTACCACCCCCGTATTTTTTTTACCACAGAGAACACAGAGGCTTTTAAGTTGTTGGTCTGTGGGTCGGTTAGCCCGTTGGTCTGTTTTTTTCACTCACCAACACACCCACCTAACACACTAACTTTAGTTGTTTTCTTGACTCATAACACAAGACACATGACTCACGACTCAGTTAACCGATTCGGAGAATCCATAAAGCCCAAAGCCCAAAACCCAAAACTATCTTTTAGCAAAGAGCCGATTTAAAAAAATAGAGGAAAGTTTCCTTTCCTCTATTTTTTACCGATTCAAAAAAACCTAAGAATCTTCTTTTTTAAAACGAAAATCCGGCAGAGACCCTATTGATCATATCAAATCCATTTAAATCAAACTTACTGTAAGAATAATCAACTTTAACTCCTGCCACATTAATACCGACACCTCCGCTTAAACCTTCTGCAAAACATTCGAATTTATATCCGCCCCGCAAAAAAATCATATTTTTGTATGACAATTCTGCTCCCAAGTTATACTGCTCATCCCAATCGCGAGGATGTAATCCCTCCAGTCCAACGTTAAGAGAATAATCAGGGTATTCTCCAAAAAGGTCCAGTACATCCATACCAACACCAAGGGTAAAGGTCAAAGGCAGTTCAAAACCAATTCGTTCATAAGTTACACGGGGCGAGAAATTCCGCACAGACATACCAAATGCGAAACTTTTAAAACCGGGGTAAAAAAGCAATCCGAAGTCGTAAGCCATAGTCGAAATCTCATTGTCTTCCATATAATACCCCCCTGCACTATCTCCCATTTCATTCTCTCCCAGAAGCTGGGAAACATATTTGACCTGACCACCGACCGTAAACTTATCAGTAAATTCTCTGGCATAAGCAACACCCACACAAAATGCCGACACATCAAAGAGACCAGTATTCTCGTAGCCTGCTCCGCCTTCAGTAACTATGGTACCATAAAAATCACCATAATCGGGAGCTATAATACTAAAACCGAAACTCCCCAATACATCAGCGTTGTAAACTCCGGCCACATATAGATATTGGATATCGGCTATCCACTGCGTTCCACCAACAGATAGATCAAATTTAGCATCAATTTCTCCGATACCTGAAGGGTTATAGAAGAGAGCGGTAGCATCCTGTCCTAATACAGTAAAAACTTCTCCCATTCCGCAAGCGCGAGCGCCCGCGGCAACATCTAAAAACCCGCATCCTGTCTGGGCAACCTTAGTAGCCGCGTTAGAACTGATCGAAAAAACAAATGTTAATAAAGATATAAAAGCAATAAATTTCTTCATCTTTCCCCCCTTATCTAACTATTGCAAACTTACGAGCAACGTATTCGCCATCAGGAGTTTCAATATGAGCAATATAGATACCACTCGCAGGGTGCTGATCTGAGTCCGTAAGAAGAGGTTGACCACGAGCCTCCCATATTTCCGTTCCGCTTCCGTTAATATGATTAATGGTTGTCACCAGATTTCCCGATTCTGTCAAAATAGTAATTGTGCACACAGGAGGCAACTCGACAAAGGCCAGTTTTAGTCCGTATCCTTCAGGGTACCTCGTACGTGCCGAAGAATTAACATTCAAAGGATTTGGGACGACTCTGACCATTTCGAGACTGTCTCCCGGATAACTTTGTAAATTTGCCGCTTCCAAGGTCATTGTCAAAAACATTCCGCTTTCAACTCCCGAAGTGCTTACGGCTGTAATAGCGTAATAATAATCATAAGCACTAACAACATCCGTATCTTCATACGAATCTGCATCCCCATCAACAGAGTCGATCAATTGCCAATCACCTATAACTATCTCCCCTTGCTTCTCGTATATATAGTCACCTTGCGCTCTGTAGATCTTAAAGAACGCAAGATTCGAAGGTTCATATCCATCTTGATAACTCCATGCTAACCTTATCATATCTGAGCCTGAAGTAACCTCAAAAATGGAAGGAGGGGCAGGGGATTCGGGTATTTCATAATTCTGATTAAAGTTTCTCTGCGCATTCATACCATTGTTGAAAAGAGAATCTTTACCAGTAGCAACCAAAAGGTCTTTTGCTATATCATTAAGAGAAAGTGCATTATTAAAACCTCCGATATCATAATAAACATCGAATATAGGGTCCCTACTTCTCAATTCATCTACCATTTGAGCCGAATCTAAACCTGCCAGCCAGTCATAAGAAGTTGCATTCCCATTATTCCAGGCTTCTCCGGCAAGATATGAAGTCTTCCTGTTTATGGCGCCACCCACATAGGCAAATACATACCTCAGGGTATCACCGAATTCCATCTGGTAAGGTCCTATAGAACAATGACACTCCTGGTCCCACCTTCTATAGTCGGAGCCCTCAGGAATATCTGTCATATAGACCCATCCCCTGGATGGGTCTAACTCCCCCCATCTATCCAGAGGTTGTTCATAATAAGTAGGTGCACCGCTGGCGGTAGTATCGTAAACATCATAAACATTATCCATAGGATAAGCATCTTGATAATACCGCATTGTCGTGTCAATACCAAATACCCCTTTCTCCATAATTTCATAAGCATCAACGAATTCCGAGGCTGTCATTGTGTTAAAATCAGCCAATACTCCATTGTGCAATAACATCCAGCTGGGCTCCGCCAGCATACTTGTATGCATTGACGGCTGAGCCGGGTCATTACTCGCGGCAATGTTCGCAATGGGATAGTTCTGCGGAACATCGCATGTTTTAGGAGCAAACAAAACCGCCGAACCCCCAAAACGTGCTCCTGTCAGAATATTCCAAATACCAGCATCAACTTTGAAACCATAACTATCATCCGATGATGAACCCGCTCTAAGGGGAGTAACATAATCAATCCGAAGGGAATCATCATCCTGAGGATAGGAAAGTCTATTATCGTGATCTTCTGTCGTTCCCGCATAGGTAGGCATCACTTTATTGTCTCCCGTACCGTTTATCAAACCCTCGGTAATCCTGGCAATATAAACGTCCTCTAATGTTTGTCCCGGAAGTTCGATTTCCGGGTCCCTATCTACATTACCCGTATTCACAAATGTCCAATCCCAAATGATATAATCATCATGTCCGGGCTGACTCCAGGCTAATACTCTCTGCTTGGCATCCAGGCCCATACTCAACCTGACATCGGACTCGACCATTATATCGGCAGTTCCCCATACTTTTTCGGGCGCCACCTCATCTCCAGATGAACCCCATGATGGTTCGCAATGCACTCCATCAACTATAATTTGCGGTGGAGGATAAGCAAAAATTCTTCTTATTGGAAGCCCCTCTTCATCCGGAACAGCAAACTGATAAATATCATTGTCATTATCACGTAAACGAGCGCAATGCCCCGTGACCATAGCATCCCAGGTATGTCCGTTTGTATCCACCCAGTTTCGAGCACCGAAAAGCAATCCGGCTTCGGCAATAAGCTGTATCGGAGAACCGCTATTCTCTTCAGACTTGGAAACGTAACTGCCTCTAAAGTACTTAACCATACCCCGCTCATAAACGTCAGCGCTTTGACAGCCATGGTCATATACCCTGGCTTCAACTTTTCCCACTTTGACCAATTTAACAATCTGGGCATGAACACCGCTCACCAGGAAAAAGGTCAGCAGAAAAATCAATATTAATAACTTCCTCTGTTTCATTTTCAATAACCTCCTTTCCCTCTAAAAAGAGAACCTTATTCCAAACTGCACGTATCTGGGGTCAAGGTAATATAGATATTCTTTGTTTGGATTATTTATATATGGTTTATCTTCACTTCGTAAATCTCCAACGTGATCCGGTTCAACTCCGAGTTCCTCAGGACCGTGTACATCATCATCCCCCACAAAAGGTTCCTCATCATAAATCTCAAGATGAAGGGATTTAAAATATTCATCATGGTCTATATTATTCTCCGGATCGAAGCACTGAGAATTCAGAGTCCCCCAGTTAAAAATATTGTGCACAGCCATAAACAGATTAGCTGTAACACCGGCAACTGTAAGATTCTTGTTTATACTCATATCCATAATACGAGTAGCCGGCCATTGTATATTATTTTGCAACACATCTCCCCAGAGCTCTTCATCCTTACCGGCACCAAACGTTTCATAGTAACCCGCTCTCCATTGATACAAAAATGAAAGATTATAACCTCCCAAAAACATTCCCCAATCCAGAGGCGTCTTTAATGTAAGTTGAGCCCTGAAAGCTGGTTGCGGAATGGGGTTATCCACCTCGGGGTCTACCTCTGCTTCTCTTGACTCTAGCCTCGGCACCTCATAATGTTGCGTTAGTCCGATTCTTCCTGATGTTCTAACCATGTAATCATAATTCACCCATCCGGTAAAGAACCTTCCCTGGTCTTTCCTGAATTCAAATTCAAAACCCCTTGTATCACCATAGCCGGTATTTTCGACCGTCCAATAATCAACAAATTCTCCCTCTTCACCATAATACTTAACCTGATCAATCTCATTATCTATATCCTTATAGTAACCTGAAATCCTTGCCATATAAGTATTAGCTATACTGTTTTCAAGGCCCACTTCATAAGAAACTGTTCTTTCCATCTCAAGACGCGGATTTCCCAGGAAATGAATTTTATCACCATCGCGACCCCAGTCAATTTTATATCTATTCTCGCTGTTCGGCAGGGTGTAAAAATGTCCGTAATTGAAGAACAACTTGCTTTTCTCCAATACCGGGAATGAAATTCCGAGTCTAGGACTTATCTGATAGATAGGAGCTACGTCTTCCACAGGCCCCTGAGTAAACAAAGAATCCTTAAAGTATTGAGAAAAGAAAGGCGAATATGGATCGTCCTGCAACGGCCATTCGGTATTCGGGTCCGCGTAATCAAACCTCAAACCGAAATTGGCAAACATTCCTTCGAATTCGATCTTATCCTGAATATATGCGCCCACAAGGATTGGATACTCGTCATAGTTAACATAATAACAATCTACAGTGTAATCTTCGGTTGGGTCTACGCCGGGTTCCGGCCAAAACCATCCCTCATTGGTAATATAATATTCATGCAGTTTATCATATTGAAATGATAAACCGAATTTTAACAGATTGTACTTATTTAACTGTGAACTTATACTGAAAGCCGCGTTGTAGCTCTCTGACCAGGAAATATTATAGGTTCCACATTGATGGGCAAAACCATATGCTACCTCGCCACTAATATCAGTCATATAGTTCTCTTCATATCGAGGGTCAGCCCATCCAAACGGGACGTTGTCTATTGCCCATTCACTTTCCCCTACACTATCTGAAAACCATAACACAACTGTATCTCCCATCATACGAGTTGGCACATCATAATTGAATGTAGCATCATTATCTCTGCGTATATAAGTCAAATGCACATCATAAAAAGTATTCTCACTCAAAGCATGCTGCAGCGTGAACCCGTACATTTTGGAATTAATATCGAATGGGGTTAACGCATTTACTCTGTACAGTTGATCCTCATTCAATTTATTACTGCCGTGCCATATTCCATCATACTCAGCAATGGAGTATAGCATATCCGAACCGCCTCGGAGGTAGCCCTGTCCTATCTGCGCACTTTGATTTTCCCCTTGCCACATGTGACCTTCACCGTACGGAGAAAGGGAATTAATAATTGAGTAGGCACCCTTCAAATTTACTTTAAAATTACCAAAACGAGAAGTCAGCTTTAAACTCGTCATTCGTTCTCTGTAATAATCCCTGCTATCCGGAATAGCAAACATTTCATTATGGTCCCTGTAAGAAGTATAAAATGTCATATCACCTAAATAACTGCCAATAACGGGAATGGGCCCACCAAAGCCAGCGTCCAGGGTAAAATCCGGCTTATTGCCGTATTCGCCAATCCTATCTTGATCACTAAAATCATAAGGAACCTTTTCATATCCTATCAATAAAGTATCACCTTCATAAATCGGAGCATAAATGGAATCACCACCGTTATAGATTAATAATAGAGAATCTGTTCTGGGTATATTAATACGGCGCATCCATAGAAATCTATCACGCTGCATTTCAGGAGTAGTAATATTCGTGTCTCCTCCTACATCTTTTATCCATCCAGTAAAGTCCCCATATTTTTCATATTTAACTGTATCGTAAAACGGGCTGGTTTCATACGCCCATACGGCCCTAGAGCCTTTCCAACAAACGCTGTCATATTTAATAACCGTATCACAACCAACAGTATCTTCTTCCACTATATTCCATACGTAACCAGTATCCAGCTTATTCCATAAATACACCGCGTTATGATAATTATCAGGGTCAAAGATAGATTTACCGCTGTGCTTTTGATAACCCGGAGTATATCTTAACTCGAATGAACCTTCATAACTATCCGGAGAGCCTTCTCTGGTTACAACATTTATAACTCCCGACCGAACATTCGCGTATTCTGCGTTAAACCCTCCTTTCATCACACTAACTTCTTTTATCTCGCTCAGGTTGGGCATCATGATAGGTTCGTTTGCTCTTTGGTCGACAAGAAGTAAACCATCAGCCAGCAATTTGGTCTCACCTTGACTGCCACCCCTAACACTCCAGCCTGCTATCCCGGATTGTAAGTTGAAATATTGTTTCACATCTGAGATAAGAGGAACAGCTTCTATTTCACTTTTATCCGCAGCGAAAGAACTGGAAGAAAGGTCCATCTTGACAACTTCTCTCTCAGCCTGGACGGTTATACCTTCACCCGGAACAATCGACGATTCTAATTCAAAATTAACCGGGGTAGTATGCTCGGAGATAACCCTAACACCCGTCTGCGTAACATTTGCATAGCCCATCATTCTCGCCTGAACACTATAAGTCCCCGGCTCTAATCTTATTATGTAAAAATAACCATCCGCATCACAGGCAGCCCCCAAATCGGTGCCCTGAACAACAACATTAGCTCCCAGGAGAGGCTCTCCTGTTTGGGCATTTCTTACCACACCAGCAATTTTTCCGGTAACCGCCGCTTTCGCATCTTGAGTAACCATAAAAAACGCAATAAACACAAGCAAGCCATATAAAATCCACTTATATAACAACTTTCTTCCCCTTACTGCTTCTTCCATTAAAACCTCCTTTCCTTAGAGTTTTTAAAATAAGTTATACTGGATGAATAAAACGAAAAAACATCAACATTCATTCTTCCTTTATATACCTCCTTAATTTAATATTATGATTCAATTTAATGAAAACCTCCGTAAGAAACCTTGACAAAAAACAAACAAAACAGAATAAACAAAAATATAGATAACAACCGAACTCCACCAAGTACAATTTTTATAGCACCCTCCTTAATTACAATAAACCTAATTAAAAATTTCAAACTTCATAAATTACTTAATTCTACTAATAAAATATATAACTTTTACACTATTTCTAAATCGGGCTATGGATGACATCAAATTTTTAAACAAAATATTTCTTATGCATTTGCTTTTTAAAATTCAGTGCCCTTATAAAATTTATCTTAATGTATTTGACCGTATTTGTCAAGGTATTTTTTTGCCTTGACTAAAGAAAAATTTCCTACTATAATACCGATATGGGATTATTCTCGGCTCGTAGTAATTCTAATTTTGAAATTACGAATTTTTCTATGGAAAAACACGATGAATATTACCAGAAAGGTTTTGCTTGTATTGACCCCTATGTGCAATTACATGGAAGACCAAGCCGAAGACCAAATATAGATAAAATCAAAGAAGGAATAAATTATCTCGATGCAGTAACGAAGATCAATCCTGATAACTGGGCTGCCTTCTGGCTAAAAGGTAAAGCACATCAAGCTCTTGGTTATTCCGGGTCTGCATACATTGAGTTCAAAAAGGCTTTTGATATCGAAAAAGAAAATGCCGATGTTGCAAGAGAACTGATGATAGAGGCTCTAAATCTTGGGAAGGGAGAAGAAGGCGTAGAAATAGGAAAACATGCATTATCACTAAATCCAAACAATCCGGGTCTTATGGGAAATCTTGGACTTGCCTACCTGGTAAACGGTGAGATAGATAATGCAGAGAATATTGTCGAGGAAGCCATCTCCATTGACCCACAGGATGCAATTAACAAACAAATATTAAATATCATAAGAGAAGTAAAATCAGGAAAAAGACCACAACCTAAGAAATATTCGGATTTGATGAATTAAACCAAGAAACACACGAAAAACACAAAAAAACATTTACCACAGAGTGCACAGAGAAAAAAAGAACACACAGAGAACACAGAGATAAAAAAAGTATATTTTTTTTATCTAAATCCTAACCCCCAAATCCCAAATCCTAAAGTTGACTCAAGACGCATGAATCACGACACACGACTAATGAAGTTTCTTAAACTTCTGTTCGACCAGCATCAATCTCTCGCCATAATTGGGGATGCTTTCCAGATGAATGTGCTTTATTTTATTTGCAGAACTCTCTGCGAGATTTCTCATCTCCTTACATAACAACATCTCATTTGCTCCCAGAGCTGCAGCATTCCCGACCTGTATTATCTTATCACTTGAGATATCCGGAACAAGACCGATTATTTTTGCGTTTTCCTTGTCGATATAAGTGCCGAAAGAACCCGCGAGATAAACCTTATCCAAATCATCCGTAGCTAAATTTACTTCTTCCAATAACGCTTTTATTCCAAGGGATATGGCAGCCTTACTCCACAGGAGCCCGCTCTCTCCTTTTATATCCGATTGAGTCAGCTTAATATTGTCTGTTATTACAAAATCTTCCTTATCCTTAAGATACCCGTCCTCATCCATTAAATTGTTTTTAATTAATTCACCCAAAATATCTATTATACCCGAACCGCAAATGCCTATAGGCTTGGCATTGCCTATAGTCTCGAAGCGGTTTTTTTTATTATCAATACTAAACCTGCTAATCGTACCTGCTACTGCTGACATAGGCTCTAAAGCGGAACCCGCCGCGCAGGAAGTCGCCATAATCCTTCTATCTGATTTAAGAATCACCTCACCATTAGTACCTATATCTATACACATTATATTTTCTTTCGCATTGTCAAAAACCCCGCATGAAAGACTAACAGCGAGCGCATCGGCTCCAACATGAGAACCAATCAAAGGAGGACCGTAAACCTCGGCTTTTTTGTTTATGTCGAGATTAAGCCGGGATGCTTTTGTGATTATAGGCTTTGCTCCGTTTTCCTTTTCCGTTGCAGATTTAAAAGGACTGATTCCGAGACTCTGAACGTCGAGTCCGAAAAATAAATCTCTCATTGTACTGTTGCCCACAACAACAAAATCATAAATACTATTTTTCTCAACCGTCATTCTCTTTATTTCCGCGTTTATTTTAGATATCAAAGATAAGGTTAGTTTTCCGGGTTCTTTTTTATCGAAAAGAATTCTACTTATAACATTGTTGCCGCCTATTTTCATTTGAGGGTTTTCAAAAGCGGAAGTATGTACAATATTACCTTTCTCTAAATTAATTAAATGCAATACAACTGTAGTAGTTCCAATATCAGCCGCGATGCCAAATATACCACCACTATAATCATCTATTTCTTCTTCACCTAAAAAAACTTTATTTCCTTTCTTTTTTATTAAAGGACTTAAGGAAATTTCTTTTCTTTGTTTACCGTAGGTAAGAATATTAGTTATAAAACCTGCTTGTACGACATTTACATAAACATCATAACCATCATTCTCGATTACTGCCTGGCAAGCTAATCTTTCATTTTTATCCAAAGATTCTTCTGCTTTGGTTCTAGCGTTCAGAGCCTGTGTCCCTTTTTCTATTTTAATTCTGCACGCTTTACATATACCTAAACCTCCGCAACCAGCGTTTATCGGAACACCTAGCTCCCAGGCATAACTAAGAATAGTCTTGCCGGATTTTAAAACTTTATCTTTATTAAACCCGGGAAAATAAATTCGATTTTTCATTTTTCTTTTTTAATATTAATTAAAAGAATTCTAAGTGCAACCAGCAAAAAAACTGATAGGTTTAAAACCTACCGGTCTTAAACCTATCATATCTTTACTAATGTAAGCTATACAGTTTACTTCATCAAGTCTTTTATAAAAGACTGCAAATCCTTAGAGCTTAATTTAATCTTACCCTTTTTCTGCTGAAGTTCCTTAATATACTGCATCACTATTTGAGTAACTACCGCGCCCGGTCTTGGGTAAGCGGCAACAATATAATGAGGAGTCGGTTTTGTCTCACCTGCTTCTATTTCCAATTCAGCCCGCAGGTTATCAGGAGATATTAATGAATTCGCGTAGTCGAAAATAACCTTATCCATTGCCTTATATACTTCTTTACTTTCTTTGACAAGACCGTAATAGTCAAGAAGTTCGGCAAAGACATAATTGGAAGTCGTATAAACGTCCTGACCCTGCTCGGACTCTACCTTTCCCCCATTTTTCGTCCGGCACATAGCCCAACCCATGAAAGTTCTGTTATTGTTATAAATCGTCTTAAGGATCTTTTTAGCTCGATCGGGTGGTATAAAAGGCTCCTCTCCGATTGCGATTAACGCCCATATCGCATCCAGCTGATTGAGCCAGGTATCTGTGTTTTCTTCACCTGTATCTTGATCATAACAGGTAAGATAATATTCCAATTTCTTACCCTTGCTGTTTTTCTTTTCTCTCCATAATTTCTCAAATTCTGAGGCAGCTTTTTTAAATGCCTCTTCATATTCTTTCTTTGCAGAGGCGTCTTTCATCATGTCCGCCATTATAATCATGGCTCTACAACCAGCCATAAAAATAGTAGCGTCATAAGCATCTACGCCAAAGAGAGTCAAATTATCAAAGGTATTTTTAACCTCACCGGGATTCCCCTCGGGTATACCGTCTCCGTCATGGTCATGTGTTCTAAGGTGCTTAAATCCGTATTTCATCGTCTTCCAGTTCTTCTTCAAGAAATCCGTATCACCAGTGAATTTGACGTTTCTAAGCACTCTTGTTGCCAGCTTCGGGAAGAGATCTATCCAATAGTTATCATTGTACCAGGCGTACTCGCTGATATTACGAAGAGGATGACCTTTCGGTAGGGCACCTACATCATGCGATACAGCACCTTTGATTTTAATTTGATCATATATTTGGGTCAGTGATTGATCTTCGTATTCTTCCGGATAATCCTCGAAATGCTGCTGGGCCTCAACAAAAGACGCGTGCAAATGATAATACTTCTTTCCCTTATTTTCTCTATTGATCGAGTTAATAAAACTCTGACAGAGCTCCTTTTCTATATCCGGAAAGAAGATCAAGAGCACCATGGAATACCAGTCCACATCCGAAGGATCGATATAAGCATAATCAAAACATTCAAGGAATCTAGCTCTCTGGGTTCCATCCTTATCCTCTACCCAGACCGCGCCATTCGACAAAGGGAAACTAAATTCATTGCAAATCAGTCTGGTAAGTCGGAGAGCCCCTTTCTTATCGCCTTTATAAGACGGACTATTCTTTATCATATTATATATCCTACTCTGAATAGTCATTGTCCGGTTAAACCATTTT